>JANMSU010000478.1:0-16179 GCA_031389835.1 Chloroflexota bacterium | reverse complement strand
CCCGTGATCAAGGAAGCCGCACCGGTCTTCGCCGCTGTGAAGACCGGCGACCTTGATACGACGGTGCGCGCTCTCCAACCAGAGCTCACGAAGGAGTTCGAGACCACCACCGGCATCAAGGTCGCGCGCGGTGCTGAGTTCACGTCGACGGCGCTCTGGGTCAACACCGAGCGCAAGGGTCTCGACCGCAAAGAGGTGCGTCAGGCGATCTCGCTGGCGATCGACCGTCAGAAGCTCGTCGACACCGTGTTCCTGGGACAGGCCACGCTCGGAAGCACCGGGTTCATCCACCCCCAGAACACCTTCGCGAACAAGGACATCAAGACCGTGTACGACGTAGCCAAGGCCAACGCGCTGCTCGACCAGATCGGAGCGGCCAAGGGCGCCGACGGGACACGCGTCCTTGCCGGCACGCCGCTCAAATACGACATGCTCGTGAGTGCGACGGCTGGTCCCCTGCGCATCCGCCTCACCGAACTGGTCGCACAGCAGCTCAAGGACATCGGCATCACCGTGACCCCCAAAGTCCTCGAGTCGACGCAGGTCACCGCGCTGACATGGCCTGAGTTCGACGTGCGCAAGGGCCGCAACTACGACATGAGCATGAGCGGCTGGACCGCGCCGACCCAGTTCGAGGCCGGTCGTCTCGTCGATCAGATCCACTCCGACCCGCTGGTCGGCGGGATCAACGTTTACGGCTTCAAGGATGCCGCCGGTGACAAGCTCGTGGAGCAGTTGCGCGACGAAGGTGACCCGGAGAAGCGCAAGGCGCTCGCACAGCAGGTGCAGGCGTACATCGCCGACCAGCTCCCGATCATCACGCTGTTGTATGCGGACGGCCTGTACGCATACCGCAGCACGGTCTACGACGGCTACAAGTTCCAGAAGGGCCTTGGGATCTTCCAGAAGGCTTCATTCATCGGACCCAAGCAGTAACCGGTAGCAGGACGAGCGCGCGATGGTTCGGGTACTAACCGCAAAGACCGGCCAGTACGCGCTCGTCCTGCTCATCGCGCTGTCGCTGAATTTCCTCCTACCGCGCTTCATGGGCGGCGACCCCTTGCAGTTCATCGTGGGGGAGGACATCGGCCGGCTCACGCCTGAGGAACGCGACAAGATCCGTCGCGAGAACGGCCTGGACCTGCCCCTGTATCAGCAGTTCGGGAACTACCTTGGCGACATGGCCCAGGGGGATCTTGGCTGGTCGATCAGCAAGAAAGCACCGATCGGCGATGTGCTCAAGCAGCGCATCCCCATCACGCTCTTGCTTACAGGATCCGCCCTCGTGCTCTCAACCATCATCGGCGTCGCCCTGGGCGCGCTCGCGGCTTGGCGGCGGGGACGTCGTTCGGACATCTCGATCCTGACCCTGTTCATGTTCCTCGAGTCGATGCCGGCATTCTGGGTCGGGATGCTGCTCGTGGCGATCTTCTCCGTGAATCTGCGCATCTTCCCGATCTTCGGCTTTGAAACGCCGTACGTGCGGTATGAGGGGCTGGCTAAGGTCGGTGACATCGCCAGGCACCTCGTGCTTCCTGTGACCACCCTCACGGTCGTATCGGTGTCGGCCATGTTCCTTATCGCCCGCTACTCGATGCTCACGGTCCTGGGGGAGGACTACATCACGGTGGCCCGCGCCAAAGGCATCCAGGAACGGTGGGTCCTCTTCCGTCACGCTCTCCGCAACGCGCTCCTCCCGGTCGCGACGCTGTTCATGCTGCGCGTTGGCTTCGTCTTCAGCGGAGCGGTCGTCGTCGAGACGGTGTTCTCGTATCCGGGTCTCGGGCGCCTCATCTTCGAGGCGGTCATCGCCCGCGACTACCCACTGCTTCAGGCCGGCTTCATCATCGCCACCTTCACGGTCGTCGCGGCCAACGTGCTGGTCGAATTTGTGTATCCGCTGCTTGATCCGCGGGTGCGCGCGCATGGCTAACCCACCGATCGCGCTTCCGATGCCGCGGCCCGCCACACGGCGCGGTTTCCCGAGGCCATCGCTGCTCACGATCGTTGGCTCGCTGATGGTCGGCTCGATCGTCTTCGCCGCGGTGTTCGCTCCGATCGTCGCTCCGTACGACCCGACGCTGGGTACGGGCGTGCCGTTCGACCGTCCATCGGCGCAGCACCTCCTGGGGACCAATGACATCGGCCAGGACATCTTTAGCGAGATGCTCTGGGGCGCGCGAGTCTCGCTCACCGTGGGGATCCTCGCGGCACTCGTCGCGACGACGATCGGCACGCTCGTCGGGTTGGTCGCGGGCTACTTCCGTGGCTTCGCCGACGCGTTCCTCATGCGCACCGTCGACGTGATCCTCGCCCTGCCCTTCCTGCCACTCATGATCCTGCTCGCAGCATTCCTGGGACCCAGCCTGCTGACGATCGTCCTCGTCGTCGGATTCGTATCATGGGCACGGCCGTCGCGCGTGATCCGTTCGATCGTGATGTCGCTCTCGGCGCGTGAGTACGTGACCGCCGCCCGCGGCATCGGCGCGACCGACGTACGCATCGTCGTGCGACATCTTCTCCCGGGGACGGTCGCGATGATGGTCGTCGAGTTCGTGCAGGCCGCCGCTGGTGCGATCCTCATCGAGTCGTCGCTCTCTTTCCTCGGGCTGGGCGATCCGATCCAAAAGAGCTGGGGCTCGGTGCTCTACTACGCACAGGCACGAAGTGCGTTCCTTTCAGGTGCGTGGGTGTATTGGGTGATCCCCCCGGGAGTCGCGATCACGATGACCGTCCTCGGGCTCGCGTTCATCGCGTTCAGCCTCGAGCGCTTTGCCAATCCGCGGCTAGTTCGACGCTGAGGTCGTCGCAGTCCGGACGCGAGACGCTCGCGGTCCTGGGATTCCTTTCGTTCGCCTCCGCATATGCAGGCGTCGTGACCGTCCCCATGCTCGGAGAGATTGCGAACGAATTCGGGACCTCGGCCGGGACGGCCGGTGTGGTGGCGGCGAGCTATGGGGTTCCCGGCATCCTGATCCCGCTGCTCCTCGGTCCCTATTCGGATGCCTCAGGCCGCAAGCGGCTGCTCGTTGGCGGTGCGCTACTGCTCGGCTGCGGCACTTTGCTGGCAAGCGTCGCGCCGTCCCTGGAGATGCTGTTGTTGGCCCGGGTCCTCGCCGGAGTTGGCTCTTCCGTTATCTACCCGAACATCAGCGCGGCGGTCGGCGCATCCGCGCAGGCCGACCAGCGAGGGCGCGCGCTCTCGACGATCATCGGGATGAACACGATGGCGACGATCGTCGGCGTCCCAATCGCCGGTCTGATCGCCGACGCGAGCACCTGGCGCGTCTCGGTGGGCCTGGTCAGTGCTTTGCCCCTCGTCGCGGCGATCGTTCTTGGCCGCTCACTCCCCGAGCAACGCCCCGGGATGGCGGGTACAAGCGCGGCGCTGGTGTACGGGCGGATCCTCGCGAGTCGCTCAGCCGTCGCCGCGCTTCTCTCGAGTCTGCTTGGATCCATCTTCTGGTTCATTTGGGCGACGTTCTTTGTGGTGTTCTTCCAGCGCACCTACGACCTCTCGTTGAGCGCGGCGTCCACGATCGGCCTGACGCTAGGACTCGGCATCCTGATCGGGAGTCAGGTGGGCGGCAGACTGGGTGACCGTATCGGCCATCGTCCGATCGCCGGCACGGTGATCGTCATGGCCGGCGGGCTGCTCGCCATCTTGACCAACGCCGGTCTTTCGCTCCCCGTGGCGATCGTCCTCAACCTGGCTGTATCGGTGCTGATCGGCGCACGTTTCGCTGCGAACCAGGCGCTGCTCAGCGAGCAAATCCCGATGGCGCGCGGGACTGTCTTCGCGGTCTCCTCATCGTTCGCGAGCCTGGCCCTTGTGGCGGGCGCGGCGCTCGGCGGCATGCTCGTCGATGCCTCTGGCTTCGGCGCAATCGGCTTGGTCTGCCTCGGTGTTGGGATCATCGTTGCGGGGATCACGTTCACGCTCGTGCGCGAGCGGCAGTCGGATGTGACCGCCTCGGCTCGCGGGCAGCTGGCCGCTGAGGGCTGAATGCGGGAGTCAGGAGTCACTTTCGAATCCGACCCCGGCATAGCGATCGCCGGCACCCTCTGTCTACCGGAGGACAGCACTGGGGCGTCACCCGTTCCGGCGCTGGTGCTCCTCGGCGGCACCTTTGGGGACACGCGCGACGGCGACATGGACCTCGCGCGTAATCCCTACGCCTCTAGTGCGCCCAAGAGCGGTCTGCTGCGGCGCATCGCTCACGCGCTCGCCGACGTGGGTGTGGGTTCGCTGCGCTTCGACAAGCGTGGCTGCGGTGAGAGTGGCGGCTCGGCCGCGAACGTCGACGCTCAGTCGGATCTACGGGACGCCATCGCGGCGATCCACGCGCTGCGTGCGCGACCGGATATCGACCCGAGTCGGATCGGGGCGGCTGGCCACAGCGCAGGGGCTTCTCACGCGTGCGCGATCGCGCGTGACGTCCCGGCGATCGCCGCCGTCGGTCTGCTCGGAATGCTCTACGGGTCGCTCGAAGATCTGGTGCGTTGGAACTGGGGACGTGTTGCGGACCACTGGCCCAGGCTCTCCGAGCCACAGCGCGACTGGCTTCGTGCTAATCGCAAGCGCGAAGTCGTTGGCGCCTTCCGCGGCGAGGAATTCATCGCTGCGGCTGCGCGTGGTGACGACCGCGTTCGCCTGGAAGCCGAGGGCGTCTCCCTGGAGTTCGATCTCGTCGGCTTCCGACAAGGAATGCAGCGGTTCCGAACGAGATCACGCCTGGAACAATTCCGCGAGGTGCGCTGTCCAGCGCTCATCCTTCACGGCAGCGACGACATGAACGTCCGCGTCGAGGATGCGCTCGACTCGTACCGCACCTTTCGACAAGCGGGCAACGACCGCGTTGACCTGGTCATCGTCCCAGGCCTCGACCACAACTTCCAGTCCGTCTCTGCCGATCCAGCACTGCGGGCGTGGGAGCGGTTCACATTCGCCTCTCAAGGCAAAAGCGTGTCGCAGGTGGCACTTAAGGCACTGTCCGGTTGGGCGGTGCGTGTCCTCCGCGCCAAGGTCCCGCCTCTCTAGGTTCCGCCTGTGGGACGCAGCTGAGTCGGTCGGCCCGGCAGTCCACCGCCAAGCGCGCGATACGCGAGTTGGCCCACCGTGGTCACCAGCAATGGATCGCTCTCGGTAGGCATGAAACGTCGCACCTCGTCGTCATAGAACGTGAGGCCACTCGCGCCGATGCCCAGGAGCTGCGCGGCGAGATGAAGTCGGCCGCTGACCATTCCGGCCTCCACCAATGCCGCGCGGTAGCCACGGTCTCCCAGTCGAGAGATGACCCTGGCTAGAGGCGTCGCGTGGTACACGGCGACCGCGCCGCTGCCCGCGAGTGGCTGGTCGAGACACAACCGCGTCGCTTCGTCACGATAGTCACCTTCGCGGGTGCACACGAGCGCACCGTCCACAAAGCGGAACACGCCGGGGGCAAAACCATCGACGTCGTGTACGAGCAGATGGTGCTCGAGTAGAGTGGCACCAGGCGCGAGGAAGTCGCCCTCTGTGCGGACTCCGAGCGGCAGCGCCCAGGTGAGAAGCTCCTTCGGTGCCGGGCCGCGGCGAAAGCGCCGGGCAGAGCCGCGACGGCGGATCGTGTCGGACAGTGGTTCGTCCGAAGTGGAGTTTCCGGATGAGGCCGCCCGACGATGGATGGATTCCGCAGCTGATGCGCGCCACGCTGCCACGGCGAGCGCGTCGAGATGCTCTCCGGCTTTCTGCGCGGCGACGACGAGCGGAAACACATTGAGGGTGTGGGTGTTGCCGAGGAAACCGGTCGGCGCCTCGGTCAGCGGCGGCGCGTCTGGAACCGACTGGCCTGAGCCAACCGTGACGACCGCCAACGGGACTTCATGCGGGTCCGGAAGATCCAGCAACGCGCTCAGCTCGCGGTCGACGAATCCCAGGAACAGTTCGCGGCGGTGAGGTGCCGTGGCGGCGAGTAGCTGTGACAGCATCGTCCCGGCGTCCCGATACAGGTTTCGGAACGTCCGCTCTTCATATTTCCAGCCGGCCCGCCACGGTATGCCGGAGATGACGAAAGCGACCGCGCCGATCGACTGTCGCGGTATGGCGAGGGCTCCGCCGACGCGCGCGCGATGATCGCCCTCGCGCAGGCGAACCAGACCGTGCTCCAGGCTCTGGTAGTGATAGACGCCTGGGTGAAGTCCCTCGAGGCCGCCGGTGATGACGTACACCTCGAGTGGCGACAGATTCCCCGACGAACCCGCGGCGCGGAACCACTCGGCCCCATGAGGCTGCTCGCGCGAACGCACAACTCCCGCCGATAGGAACAGTGCCGCGGCGAGGTGACTAACGTCGAGCTCGTCCTGGCGACGCGCCGATCCTTCCAGCGCGGCGACCGCGGTCGGCCCGCCAGCCGGTAGGTCGGGCGGCAACGGGATGATCGGCGCGTTCGGATACGCCTTGAACTGCTGGGGCTTGGGCTCCTTCATCGGGCCTGCCCATTCCCGGAGCTTCCGCGGGTCGTCCGGGTAGCCTGTCCCCGGCGCGTACGAGGTCAGGCGATGGATCTCGGCTGCACCGATGTGACTTGGTCCAGCGCCAGAGAGCGACCGCTCAGTGGTCAGCGAATGTCCTCCGCCTCGGGTACGAAGACCCAGGGCAGGCCGAAGAATTCGTGCAAGAGAGCACCGAGCGCGCGGACGCCGAAGGTCTCGGTGCCGTAATGAGTCCCGAACACCAGGTTGATGCCGCTTTCGCGCGCGTAGAGCTTTGTCCACATGCTGCCCTCACCCGTCACGTACGTGTCCGCGCCCGCGGCCTTCGCTTCACTGATCGCTGCGGGCGAATCCGCTCGTCCGGATGCCAACGCAACGATCGCGAAGCGCTCGGAGTTCTTCCACGCATCAACAGGTGTGCCAAGGGCGGCGCGCAGTCGGGACACCATTTCGTCGAACGAGCCGGTCCCGCGACCGATCACTCCCGCGAGTCCACCGCAATACGGTAGGAAACGATGTTCTACCGCGACGCCCGCGGCTTCGGCCAGCCCGTCGGAATTGCTGATTCCCGCGGCACCATCAAGCGATGAATGCGCTGCGTAGTGCGAAATCCGCCGTTCCTGTAGGAGCGTGCGCTTGCTGGCGACATGTTCGAGGTCGAAGCGCTCCCAGGACGGATGATGCGTCAGGAGCAGGTCGGCACCGGCAGCGGACGCCTGCTCGATCGCGTGATACGAGGCGCTGACGGCTACCGCGATGTGCGTCACCGAGTCGGTCGCGCGCAGTAACAGCCCGTTTGAGTCAGGCTCGTCGAACTTAGCGATCGCCAAACGTTCATCAAGGAACGCGGCCACCGTCGATAGCGCCACCGCGACCGGCTCAGTCATCGTTAAGATCCAGGCCCGTCGCGCAGTGGCCGTCGCGTGGTAATGGCGGCCACTGCGCACACTGGGGGACGCTCGTTATGGAATGAACGTGTTCTTTTGGAACACGCCAAGACCCTTCTGGAAACGCCAGCGATCGAAGGTCGACTGCTTGTAGACGTAAAGACCGTCGGGATACGCGATCGTGATCAGTGGCACCTGGTCGGCGATGTACGCCTGCATCTCTGCCGCCACGGCTTTGCGGCGAGTGGCATCGCCTTCGGTGGCCAGGCGCGCGGAGAGCTGATCGGCCGCGGGATCCCGGAAGCCGCCGAGGTTGAGCTGCCCGAGCACCGGGTCCGAGTGCACGAGATCAATGAGGCGGCCTGCCTCGAACTGCACCGGCGCGCTCCAGCCGTGCATGGAGAGGTCGAAGCTTCTGCCCTTGGCAACGTTGAATTCCGGCCACGCAGCGGCGACCCAGGTGTTGCGTTCGACGGTCTTGACCGTCACCTGAATGCCTACGTCCTTGATCATCTGAGCGGCGAGCTCGGCCAGTCGTACTGCGAGCGGGCCGCGTGATTGATCCACCAGCATCTCGTAGGCGAGGCGCTTGCCGTCCAGGATGCGAATGCCGTCCGCGCCCTTTGCGGCACCGATTCCGTCCAGCAGCGTGTTTCCCTTGGCCACGTCGTGGCGATAAGTCGTGACCGACTTGTTTGCGAACGGATTCTCCGGATGGATGAACCCGGGCGCGCCGATGGTCGCGTTGCCGAGATACACGGTGTCGACCAGCTTCTTCTCATCGACCGCGTAGTCGATAGCCTGCCGCACTTCCTTGCGGCTCAGGCCCGGACGTTCCGCGTTGATGAAAATGGCTTGTGAGTCGAACTCGGCGCCGCGGATCACCTTCATACCCGGGCTGCTTTCGAAGTCCTTGACGAGCTCGGGCTGAAGCTTACGAACAGTGGTGTCGAGATCTCCGGTCTTGACCGCCGAGAATGTGGCGTTCGCCTCCTTCACGATCGGCATGATGATCTCGTCGACGAGTGGCCGCCCCTTCCAGTACGTGGCGGTCGCCTTGAACCGGTAGAGCTGGTCAGCCTTGTACTCGACGAGCTGATACGGACCGGTGCCGATGTTGCCTTGGAGGTCGATGAACTTCTTCGGGTCGGGGTTGCTGGCTAGCGCTGGCTCCCAGATGTGCTTGGGCATGATCGGGATGTCCGACAATGCTTGGACGCGGAAGCCCGGTCGCGCCGTCTTGAGCGTGATGACGACCTTGTCTGCGCCGGTGACCTCCACCTTGTCCATCTCGCGCACCGGGCCCGTGAATCGCCCGTGCACGTTCTTCTGGAACATTTCATAGGTGAACTTCACGTCGTCGGCGGTCAGCGGCTTGCCGTCGTGCCACTTCACGCCGCTCTGCAGCGTGAGCGTCCAGACCTTGCTGTCGGCCGAGGACTGCACCTCTTTCGCCAGCCACGGTTGCGGCTCGCTGTTGAGGTCGAAGTTCATGAGTGTGTCGAATTGCATCAGGACGACCGGCCAGCCCGGGATCCCGGAGCTGTAAGTCCATGGATTCCAGCTGCTTTCGTCTTGCTGGGTGCCGACCTTTAGGAGCGCGACCGTCGCCGCTGCTGACGACGATGGCTGGGGCGACGATTGTCCAGTGGGTGACGCGCAGCCAAGGATCATCGACGCAACGACGGCTGCGGCGAGCATCAGCCTGAAAGATCGGGCCATGATGTCCCCTCCTCGACTAGGCTAGGTTCTAGTGGCGCGCAGCATATCGCACCCCTCCCCACCCGGGGAGGGCAGGGACGGTTCGGTGGGCGCCGCAACGAGCGCTGGTCGCGTCACGGCGATCGTGGGATTCGCGGTCGGCCTCGCTCTGGTTGTTGTGATCGGCGGGCTGGTACTCGCCTTTGGACCACCTGTGGATTGGCCGAAAGCGGTGGCGCTGGCAGTCCAGCAGCGGCACGGTGAGCAGGTCTACAACGCCAACTGCCTCAGCTGCCATCTCGGACCGACGGGTGGGACCATCGCGGACGATCCACCGCGCCACAACGCGAACGGGCACTCGTGGCATCACCCCGACTGCGCGCTCAGGACAATGGTCCGCGAGGGATCGGCGGGGATCTTCGAGCGCAGCAATAGCGCCCTGCCGATGCCGCCGTTCAAAGATCTGCTCTCGCTCGACGAAACCGAGGCTGTTCTCGCGTACATCAAGACGATGTGGACGCCGGCGCAGCGTCACGCGCAGGCGAGCTTCACGCGCGAGATGTGTTTCGCCAGCAGAGCGGGTCCGGACGTGGCCGGACGGTAGCGATCAGCGCGGCTGAGCGTACCGGACCGTGATCAGTCCGGAGTAGGCCGGCAAGCGCACGTCGCTCGCAGCGACGACGTCGAAACGTAAGCCGAGCTTGCGGGCACGCGACCGCAGAGCGGCAAGCTCGTCAGGCTGGTTGAAGACACGCATGAGCGTCTCGACGGGACCGACGATCGCCATGACGAACGGCGGGGACAGGAGCGTGCCATTGATCTGGATCGTTGCACCCGCGCAGGCGGAGGCGCCAGTGATCCGCTCATCGTTGATAGCTATCCCGCGCGCGCCGCCCTTCCACGCGACGTTGATCACGTCAGTGAGGTCCTGGCTGTGCACGATCGCCTGCGCTATCAACTGGGAGTTGAGGCTTGGTGGAAGACGCGCGTCATCGAGCGTGACAACAACACCTGCGCCGTCCAGCGGTGTGATCCCAGCGGCGACCTTCATCTCGTCGATCTCGCGCTGCAGGTCGGCTGCTCTGCCGCCCAAGCGGGCGGCTTCCTGCTGGACTGCGTCGAGCGCAGCGCGTGCCTGCTGAAGATCGCGCTTCAGTCTCTCCTGCTCACGCTGCATCGTGATCGCGATCTGCGTCAGATGCACGCTCTCCTGTGAGGAGTACGTCGCTGCGAAGTTCGTCCGCCGAGCCTGCGTCTGGACCTGTGTCGCCGCGGCCAGGCCGAGCAGGAACGCCGGAACCAGGAGCACGAGGGCTATTCGCGCAGGGTGCTTCGCGCTGGTCAGCGCATCATCTCCATCATCGGAACCATCATCTGCGTGCACGTCGTCGCCATGGCGTACGCCATGAGGACCCATGGAATGATCGTCGCCATCACGAGCAACGACGTGATGGTGACGAGCACCTTTGCCCAGACAGGCCACGGCTCGGCGTGGCGCTCTCGGCGATAGTGGTCATGTCGCTCTCCTCCTAGCTCGGCGGTAGCGGTGTGTTAGTGGACGGACCCTGGTCGCCCCATTTGGCGTCGATCGCGGAACGGATGGCACGTAGTGGCTGCCCTCTGGCTTTCATGTCCATCACGTCACGCGTGATCCCGGTGCAGATGTCTCAGCCAAAGCTCATCGTATCGATGCGGATCCGGCCATCCGGGTACACCTCACGCACGTAGCAGTCGAAATTGCTTTTGTGACCCCCCGCGACGCAGCCGCAGAAGCACGGCATGAAGCGCAGCGTGTCGCGATTGGCGGCCGCGTAGCGATACATCGCCTGCGTCTCGGCCGGCAACTCCAGGAATTCGCTCGGCCACTCGTTCTTAGCGGGATTCGCGGAGAGCGGCACGAGCGCATCGCCAGGGCGCGACGTCGGCGCGCACGCCGCCGCAACGGCTGCGCCCGCGGCCAGAAGGAAGTGCCGCCGCGACCAGCTTGTCATTGTGCCGCCACTAGGTTACCCCTCGCGCGTCGCGTCTTTAGCGATGCAACCTCGCCAGAATCACGGTGACGAGACGGCGGACCGCGGCTTTGGACGGCAAGGCTCACGTTCCCGATGCGAGCGCCCGCAGATACCGGACGATCTCCCAGCGCTTGGTCTCATCGAGCGTCTCTTTCCAGGCCGGCATGCCTGTTCCCGCGACGCCCTCGCTGATCCAGTAGAGGACCTCCCCGTCGGCGTGTTGGGGCACGTGCAGCTGCAGATTCACCGGACGCGGGTTCAGCAGGAACGCCTGCGGGCCGTCGCCGAGACCGCGCGGCCCGTGACAGATGGCGCAGTTCGCGAGGAAGGTCGCGCGGCCAGACTCGATCGTCGCGGCCGAATTCGGCGTCGGGTTCTGCGCGAAGCGCGCGGTGAACGGGACGGGCGGCGTGGGGATGTTCGGGGCGACGGTGAAGGCGAGCGTATAGGACACGATGACGAGGGCGCCCATTGCGGCTGCGCTGACTGCGAAACGCTGCCACTCGCCGCCGCGATAACGCATCAGCAGCGCCAGGAGCAGGAAGACAATCGCGCCCGCGATGAGGAAGAGCGCGATGTCCTGCATTCCCTGACGGGAGATGGGGAAGGTCACTTGGTCTTCTCCTTCGGCTTACGACTTGACCAGATGTATAGGAAGATGAGAACGACGAGCGGAATCCCGAACGCGATGATCTCGTCGAGCCACGTGCCGGTCGCGCCGTGTGGCAGGACGGAAAGCAGGATCACCGGGCGGCTTCGAGCTCGTACACGCCGCTGCCCGCGTCGCTCACGCTGAGCGTGACCTTCCACGAGCCGGCGTCGAGACCGGGAACCGCGAAGCGGTACCGGCCCGGACCGAGCTCTACGACGTTCTCCACACAGTCGATCGGGGCCACAGTGCCAGGCCCGCTGAACGTCGCCCGAATCTTCTTCCCGATCACCGGATCCCCTTTGGAATCAACCATGACGACATTGATGGTGACTGGTGCGCCGGCCTGCGGCCGGAACGGTTCCGAGAAGACGATGAGCTGGTAAGGCGGGAGCGGGATGATCTTCGTCGTCGCGTCCTGCCCGGCGGGCTGCGATACCGGCACTTCGAAGAGCGCGCGTATGTCTTGACGCCCGACGAGTCGAATGATCGTTTCGACCTTCCACGTACCGAACATCGCGGTCGGGCTGCCCTCCGCGACGTACTCGCCCGGCGCGCGCTCGACCGCGACGAGCTCCTGCTCGCCCATATCGTGCTCGACCATCGTGAAGCGCAGCGCGACCTTCTCCGCGGCGACCACCGGCGTCAGTCCTTCGTGAACGCGCACGATGAAGCGGTTGCGGCCCGGCAGTGTCGAGGCCGTCAGCAGTTGGATGCGGATACCGCCGACGCGCGTGGTTTCGTCGAAAGCCGCGCCGCTGGCCTGTGCCGGCGGCGCGAACGCCGTGAGGAACGCAGCAGCGACGAGCACGCCAGCGAACAGTGCTGTCTCCGCGAGAACGCCTCGCCAGAATGGTCGGCTCGCCGTGACGCCTCGGCGCATGCGGGGTCCCCACACCAAGAGGTTCAGCGCGCCCAAACCCAGCAGGCCGACGAGCAGCACGACTTTTGCGAGCAAGGCAATGCCGTACGGCGTTTCGTAGAGATCCTCGAGCAGGACGAGCCGGTCGAGCGACTGGAGGACGCCCGTCGTGACGAGGACCGCGACCGCCGCCAGTGCGGTGAGCGAGAAGCGCCAGACGGTCTGACCGAGCTGCCTCGGATCCGCGGCGTGAGCCGCGGGCATCGCGACGAACGCGAAGGCGACGACGCCACCGAGCCATACCCCGATCGCGACCACGTGGAGGTAGTCGAGGGCGACGTAGCGCAGATCGCCGCTCGCCGCCGCGTGCGACGCCAAGGTCGCGGTGAGACCCGCCGCGAGCCCGAAGAACGCGATGGCCTCGCGACGCACTTCAGGCGGCACCAGGCCTCGCGGGAAGGCGACAGCGATCGTCGCCACGCCTGCGAGCGCCCTTAGTCCGAGCAGAGTGAGAAGGCGGGCCGGAGTGGTGGCGACCTGCGGCAGAAGCAGCAAAGCCGTGCCCCCAATGAGCAGTCCGCCACCGACGAGCATGAGCGACCGCTCGCGCCGCGCCTCCCCGCCGTCGACTGGTTCCCGGATGAACATCGTGAAGAAGCCAAGGCCGATGAGGAGCGCGATGCCCGCGAAGGAGAGCGCCCTGCCGGCGATCTCGAGTGGCGTTGGCGGCGGCGTCGCCGGACCGACGTCCGGGATCTTGGGGAGCGGCGCGTTTCCGACCGCGAAGGCGAACGCACCCTTCGTCTCATGGCCGTCCACGGCTGAGAGCACCGTCCAGGTGACGAGGTAACCGCCTTCGCCGACCGCACTCAGCGATACGCGGAGCGTGTTGGCCTCGTCGCTCACCGTGGACACGTCGCGCCCGTCGAGTCGCTTGCCGTTGCCATCCAGCACCGCGATGTCACTCCCGCGCGCATCTGGGGTCTCGCTGAACGTGACGCGGACCTCGGTCGGGGCTTTGGTGAGCCGCGCGTCTGACGCCGGATTCGACCTGACGTAAACGCCGTGGGCCGCCGCCGGGCCGGCCATCACCATGAGGACCGACGCGGCGACGACCGCGACGAGGAAAGAGCGCATCAGGCGCGTTGCCTGATGAAGCCCAGGCCGAGCGCGGCCAAGCCCAGCACCACAGCGACCATCGCAACGAGGCGTGTCTGGTCCGCTGTTGCCTGCAGGTCGTTGAGCCTTCGCGTGAGATCAGAGCCACCGGGCACCTGCTCCGGATACTGGAGCGAAGTCACAGCCACGATGTCTGCGAACGTCGAAGGCCCCGACTCGAACGTCTCGTTCACGTCGAGCGACTCGACCTTGCCGGCGACCTTGTACTTGTAGCTACCGCTCGCGGTCGGAAGTATGTCCAGCGCATACAGGCCGGCTTGGCCAAAGACAGAGCGGAGGACCCCTGTGAACGGCGTGGTCAAGCCGCCCGAGAGCACCTGGATCGTGACGGTCTTCTCGAGGCCAAGGACGGGTTTCGCCGGAGTCACGCGCGGGTCGGTGACGCGGATGGTCGCTGCGTTCGGCTGACCTTGGAATGCAGGTTCGTCCAGCCAGCCGACCACGAACTGATATGGACCGACCATGCGCGTCTCGTGCGCCGCGGCGTCACCGCCCAGCGTGATCGAGCTCGCGATGATGACGAGCAGGGACGTCACAACTAGTGCGAAGCGACTCATATATGACCCTCCAAACCGAATACCGAAGGCCTGGGAGTTGATCGACGGAGGGTCAGCCCCGAGGTGGCTCCGTGAGCGCCAGCGAGCGCCACTGTGGTGCGTGTATACGCGCGACGGCAATTTCGCCGAGCGCCTTTAGTGTCGGTCGTGGCAGCCGTGGCCATGCGATGACGAGCAGCGCGAGCGCGACGGCGAAGTCCTGCGCCGGGTGCAGGCCGGACGTGGCGAAGATCGGGCCGAGTTCGGCGACGTTCGTGGGTGCCATGCCCGGCATGTCCGTCATGGGGATGCCAGCGAGCGCCAGCGCTTTATGCAGCGCCGCCATCTCGGGGGACATCTGATGCGTTTCCGCGACCGACTCGATGAGGAAGGCGAAGCGGTATGCGCCGAGTACGAGGGTGTGGTTCAGTGGCGTCCCCGGTGCGACGCGATGCGGCGGTGCCGCGATCCCTATGCTGAGCAGCACCGCGCAGACGACCGAGGCGGCGAAGATGGCGATTCCGATGACGCGCATTTTCTAATCAGAGGATACGTTCGAGCAGGTCTTGCAGATACCGACGATCGCGGAATGCGCCAGATCGGCCCGAAAGCCGTGGTCGTCCCGCAGGCGTCGCGCGAGCGGTTCGAGGAGTCCGATCGGAAGCTCCTGCTCTGCACCGCAGGTCCGGCAGACGAGGTGGCCGTGGCGCTGCGCATCGGCCCGGTGCCACCGCGTTACGCGGTCGTCGAAGTGGGTATGGGTCACGTAGCCGAGCTCCTCGAGCGCCCCGAGGTTCCGGTAGACGGTGGACGGATCGATCTGCGGGTGACGCGCTCGGATGCGCGTCGCGATGTCCTCCGCCGTCACGTGGTGACGTGCGCGCTGCAGCGCGTCCATTACGAGTCGCCGCTGGACGGTCATGCGCTTGCCGCTCGCCCGAAGCCGATCGTCTAGCTCATTCGACATGACGCAAGCCTCGCGCAAACGCGAGCGTGTTGCAACAGATCACTATTGCGACTGGTTGCGATAAGCCAGCTCGCTCGGTAGGCTGCGAGGCGTGGACCTCACGCAGGTCGCGCTGCTCCTCGGGATGGTCGCGCTCGGCTTCCGCCATGGGTTCGACTGGGATCACATCGCGGCGATCACGGACATCACCAGCACGACGAGCTCCGGCCACGCGGAACTCGACGCTCCCGCGGCATCGCCAGTCACGCCACACGGCCACGACGCCGAGCCCCGCGCACACGAGCACCAGCACGAACCAAGCGGACCAGGTCCGATGCACGCCTTTGGCGAGTCGCGCTTCGCGCACGAGCAGCGGCACGCGATCGGGCTCGCGTCGCTGTACGCCTTGGGACACGCGTCCGTCGTGATCGTCCTCGGGGTGCTCGCGCTCACGCTCGGGGCGGTCCTGCCGGACTGGGTCGATCCGATCCTCGAGAAGGTCGTCGGCGTCACGCTGGTGTTGCTCGGCGCGTGGGTCATCTACTCGGTGGTGCAGTACCTACGTGGCAAGGGCGAGTTTCGCCTGCGCAGCCGTTGGATGCTCGTCTTCGATCTCGCACGCAACGCCTGGGGGGCGCTCCAGGCGCGCATCCACGGCCACGAGCACAGGCCGTCCGCTCACGCGACGCAGTACGGAGCCCGCACAGCGTTCGCGGTGGGGATGATCCACGGCATCGGCGCAGAGACGGGCACGCAGGCGCTGCTGCTCGCTGGTATCGCCGGTGCGACCGGGACGACGGGGATCGTCATCCTCCTCGCGTTCGTCGTGGGACTGCTCCTTGCGAACACGCTCGTCGCGGTGGTGAGCGCGAGCGGCTTCATCGGCGCACAGCGGCTGCGGATGCTCTACGTCATCGTCGGAGCATTCGCGGG
>JANMSU010000174.1:0-7786 GCA_031389835.1 Chloroflexota bacterium | reverse complement strand
CTCGACGAACATGCGTTCTAGTCTAGCCAGGGGACGCGCAATCGGCTACAACGCGCCGCGGCGATGAGTGAGACTCCGCGGCCCCCACTGAGCTTCGCGCAGAGCGTGATCTTCGGCTGCGGTAACTTCGGCGCCAACGTCGTCTACAGCTTCCTCAACGGCGCGGCCGGCCTTTACCTGAACCGCTACCCGGAAGTCCCCACTTGGGCGGTCGGCCTGCTCGCTCAGGAGCGCTCGCTCGCAGGAGCCCTCGTGCAACCAATTGTGGGCGCAATGTCCGACCGCACCAGAACGCGCTTCGGTCGCCGCCGGCCTTACTTCGTGATCGGCGTCGCGCTCACGGCCGCGTCCCTCATCTACCTCGCGGGCTTCCCGCCGATCATCCCGATGCTTCTAGTGCTTTCGATCAACGCGTTCTTCCTCAACGTCGCAGTGGACCCGTACATGGCGCTCCTCGCCGACCTGGTGCCGAGCGACCAGCGAGGCCGGGTCGGCGCGCTCCTCGCGATCTTTAACATGCTCGGCCAGATCGCGGCCACCGTCGCGGCACTTCTGCTGTGGGACCGTTCTCCCGAGCTGGTGTTCCTCATCGTGGCCGCGGCGCTGGTGGTCTCCTTCGGCATCACGACCATCTTCATCAAGGAGCCCGCTGCGCCGCCGCGACCGAGCGAACCCATAGGGATCGACGTCGGCGGCTACCTCCGCGACCTCGCCGGCCGGCGGGATCTCTTGCTCTACGTCCTCGCGGCTGCGCTCTACTGGATGGGGACGGGTGGCGTACTGCCCTACCTCACTCGGTTCGGCGTCAGCGTCCTCGGACTGAGCGAGGGGGAATCCTTCCAGCTGCTCCTGCCCGCACTCGCTGGCACGATCATTGGAGCGGTGCCTGCGGGTTATATCGCCGACCGGCGAGGCAAGAAGCCGGTGCTTGCGGTGGGTCTCTTCGCCTACTCGTTGATCGCCATCGTCGCCTCTCAGGTGGCGACCCTCCCTCAGGCCCTGCTGGCGATGGGAGTGATCGGCCTCGCCAACGGCGTTTGGACCGCGCTCGCGGTGCCGCTCCTCGTCGATCTCGTGCCGCAGGAGCGCGCTGCGGAGATGACCGGCCTTGGATCCGCGGTGTGGTCCCTGGCCCAGCCGATCGGCGCCGTGATCGCCGGCTTGCTGATCGCGTCCGCCGACAACTACCGCGTCTCATTCATCGGGGCGGCGGTCTTCATCTTCCTCTGCTTCGTTCTCCTGCTCTTCGTCCGCGCTCCCGGAGTTCACCGCTCCTAGGACCGGTCAGGTGTCTCTGCGCAGAGACGAGCGCTCCCGAAGGAACCGCGGCGTCCGCCGGTTGTATTGCCCTTAGGTGGCGAGGGGCCGCGTCGCCAACCGACAAACACGGAGGTAGCGACATGCGCAGGTTGACCCTCGTCTTCGCAGTCCTGGCTCTGGCACTCGCAGCGCTCGCAACGCCAGCGCTCGCCGGTGGCTGGGCAGTCACCACGTTCGACGACATGCCGGGCCAGATCGTCTCCGGCAAGGAATACGCGCTCGGGTACACGATCCGCCAGCACGGCGCCACGGCGATCAACGTCGACAAGACGGAGATCGTCGCCGTCGCGGTCTCCGGAAGGACGCTCTCGTTCCCCGGCAAGTCGGACGGCGTCGTGGGTCACTACGTCGCGACCATCTTCTTTCCCGCCGGCGGCACCTACACGTGGCAGGTGACGCAGGGTGACTTCGCCGCGCAGGATCTTGGAAGGCTGAGCGTGCTCGCCGCAGCCGGCACGACCAGCGACGACAAGAAGCTCGCCTCTGACAAGGCGGCGGCCGAGAAGGCTGCCACGGACAAGGCGCTTCCCGCCGACAAGGCCGCAGCCCTCGACAAGGCATCCGCCGCGGAAAAGGCAGCGGCGTCCGACAAGGCTGCAGCTGCGGAAAAAGGCTCCGTCTCCGCACCCGCATCGGCACCCGCAAACCAGAGCAGCGACCCGGTGAAGTCGGCGCTGCCCTTCGTCGCAGCGGCCGCTGCCGCCATGTTTGTCTGGCGACTCGTGACCATGGTCCGCACATCACGTCGCGCGACCGCCTGAGACGTTGCTGCGATCGATCGCGGAGCTCGCCGCCTACGGAGCGTTCGCCGCGCTACTGACAGCGGCAAGCTTCGCACCGGCGGACCAGGCGGCGAGCTCCGCTTCGACCACCGAAACAACGCCCGACACCTCTCCCCCTGCGTATTCGACCGCCGCAGTCCAGCGCGGCGCGCTCCTCTTCGCGGTCAAGGGCTGCATCGGTTGCCACATGCACTCGGCCCACCCAAACGCGCGCATGCAGATGGGTCCCGACCTTACCGATCTCACCGTCCGCGCTGGAGCCAGGGTCGCCGGCCTCGACGCCACGGCATACGTGCGGCAGTCGCTTCGTGAACCCGGCGCGTATCGCTCAGCGGGCGCCTACGTGGTCATGCCCGATCTCCACCTCAGCGACAACGAGATCGAGTCTCTCACGGCATTCCTTCTCTCGTCATCGCGCTGATACCAAATCCGGTTGCTGTCTCTGCACAGAGACGCCCGGGCTCAGCGGATGGTCAGCGAGCTAGGACAGATCTGGTGATAGGGACACTGCTGGCAGGTCTTCACGCCCTTGATCGGAGCGGCTCCGAACGCGCGCTCGCGGATCTTCAGGGCCGTACTCGTTACGAGGGTGCCGACCACGCTCATGTCGGCATCGGTCGGCTTGATCACACCGCGTTCGCCGGTCTCCAGGAAGTGGAGCGCTGCCTCCGCCGGCCTTGTCCCGTACATCTTCTCGTGTGCCAGGGCGTAGAGGCGTAGCTGCAGGTCCTGATTCGCCGCCTGCTGCGGTCGGTCGCTGCCCTCGTCGATCGCCGTGGACTTGTAGTCGACGACGCTCGCTCCCCCATCCGTCTTATCGACGCGGTCCCACCTGCCGACCACTCGGTTCCGACCGAGCATGAAGGAGAACCGCTGCTCGACCAGATCGGGGGCGGGCTGCGAGCGCTCCTGCTCGTGGAAACGGCGCAGCGCCTCGAGCCCCGCTTGGAAGCGCTCCGTCTCGTGCTCGGGACTGATGAAGCCCTCCGCAAGCCACGCGGCACGGAACGTTCCCTGGAGATCGGTCAGCGTCGGCAGGTCTCCCTCGCGCTTGCGGCGGAGGTAATCCTTCACCGCTTCATGCAGTGCGAGCCCGTAGATCATCGGCGGCGTCGGCAGCACCGGGATCTGCAGAACGTGCTTGAAGCGATACATCAAAGGGCAGCGCCGGTAGTCGTCGATGTCGCTATAGGAGACCGTCAGCACGTCGTCCGGGCCCAGCGCGGGAAGCGGCGCGTCGGCCTCGTCGACCGGCACCTGGAAACGCTGCAGCTCCTCGTATGCCGCCAGCCGCGCTGAGATCCGCTCGGGTTGGCGACCGAGCGCCTCACCGATGAAGCGGCTGGGCCTGAAGGCGCGCGTCCCGCCGTAGTCGACCGCGTTGGTGAAGTAGAAGGTGTCCTTCGCGCGCGTCATCGCGACGTACGCCAGCCGCCTCTCCTCGGCAATGTGGTTGTCGCGGGACGGTGGCGGCGATTTCGCCAGCGCTTCTGGTAGGGGCAGGGCATCGGCGCGCATCGAGCCAGGGATCCGCTCGTCGGTGCAGTGAACGAGGAAGACCACTGGGAACTCGAGGCCCTTCGCCTTATGGACCGACAGCACATTCACGCGCTCCGTCGACGCCTCGAAGTCGGCGGCGACTGGATCGTCCCCTGCCTCGCGCAGCAGCTCGAGGTACGGAACGAAGAACGACGCCCGGTCGGTCGGCAGGGTCCGCGCCGCCGAATGCACCAGTCGGAAGAACTTCGCGACGTTCTGACCCTGCTCCTCCGCGAGCGCCGAGTCCGGATCGAGGTAGCGCGCGAGAAGCTTGGAGCGCTCGAGGAATTCGTAGAGCAGCTCGGCCGTGGTCAGCTCGGTGGCCCGCTGGGCGTAGCTCCCGAGATCGTCGCAGAGCGACTTCGCGGCCGCTATCGCCTCCGCCGAGAAGCCCGCGTCCGCGCGGGCGATCTCTTCGAAGACGTCGCGCAGTGGACGCTGCCGGCGTCCGCTCGCCTCCGCCGCGTGCGCGAGTTCCACAGCGGGAAACGCGTAGAGCGACGAGACCGCGAGGTTGTAGACGTGACGTGAGTCGGAGGGCAGCGCGACCGATGACAGGAACGAGATCAGTAGTCGGATCTCGGGCCGCTCGTAGAGCTGCCCGCCGCCGGAGAAGTGCGCCGGGATCTGCCGCCGGGCGAGCGCATTGAGAAAGGGCGTCGCGTCGCTGTTGTTGCGGACGAGGATCGCGAAGTCTCCATAGCGCCGCTGGTGCCGGAGCGCCTCGCGCGCGATCAGATCCGCGACCTGCTCGGCCTCGTCGGCACCGCTCACCTTCTGGATGTGGTCGACCTCGACGTCGGCCGCTTCGGTCCGACCCTGGAGACGTTTGTCGATCGCGAGGCGCGTCTCCAGGCGATCGGGGTTGTGCTGGATCAGGCGGTACGCGGCGTCGAGCAGACCCTGCGACGAGCGGCGATTCTGGACGAGCGTCACGATCGCCGCATCGGGATAGGTGCTGTGGAACGCGTCGAAGTTGCCGAGCGTGGCCCCACGCCAACCGAAGATGGACTGGTCGTCGTCGCCGACGGCGGTGATGTTCCGATGCGGCTCGACGAGGAGACGCAGTAGCTTGAACTGCGCGTCGTTGGTGTCCTGGAACTCGTCGACGAGCACATAGCGGTAGCGGTTCTGAAGCCGGCGCGCGGCCGCGGCGTGCTCGCGCAGCAGACGAAGGCAGAGCGCGATTTGATCGCCGAAGTCGATGACGCCCGCCTGTTCCTTGAGTGCCGTGTATGCCTGATAGACCGCGGCGAGCTCCTCCTGCGCGTCGGCCTCGTCCGCGCGAACGTCGGCGTCGATCCCATCCCCCACCGCCGCGCGCAGCTTCCGCGCGTACGCCAGGTACTCCTCGGGTGAGACGTCTTCGTCGCGCGCGCGGCCGAAGAGATCGAGTAGAGCGCGGACGTACTCGATCGGATCACCGGCGGGACGGTATCGCCGGAGCGGGAGGTCGTAGAGGTGCTCGCGCACGAAGATCACCTGCTCGGCGCTCGAGAGAACGCGCAGCTCTCCGGACCGACCGAGCTCGAGTGCGAACTCGCGGAAGACCTCGTCGCCGAAGCCGTGGAACGTCTTGATCGCCGCGTCGTTGAGTCCGAGCGGCGTGTTGATATCGACGCGCTCCTGCATCCCGGCCGCCGCCTTCTCGGTGAATGTGACCGCGAGGATCTGATGTGGCTTGGCGGCGCCGGATGCGATGAGATGAACCACACGCGCGGTAAGCACGTGAGTCTTGCCCGTTCCGGCACCGGCGACGATGAGGAGCGGACCCGCGCCGTGCTCCACCGCGCGCCGCTGCTCGCCGGTGAGACCGCCGAGGATGTTGGGCTTAGGCTCCCCCAGCCCGAAGGCAAGCTGCTCGGTCAGGGGGGTTGCAGGGGGTTCCCCCCCTGCGATATGCAGGTCGGAAGCACTTCGCTCATTTGTTCTATTCTACCGCGAGGCTCTCGGCCAAGGCGACGAGCGTGCGCACCGCCGGGCCCTGGGGACCACGCGGCGAGTACGCGCGGTCCTTGTCGGACCAGTCGACGCTGGCGATGTCCAGGTGCGCCCACTCGGTACCGCCCTCGATGACCGCCCACAGAAAGGCGGCGGCCTTGATCGCTCCGCCCTCGCGGCCGGCGCTGTTGCGGATGTCGGCGACCTCGCCTTTGATCTCGTCCTTGTATTCGTCCGTCAGCGGCATCGGCCACACCCGATCCCCCGCCGCAGCGGCCACGCCGCGCACGGTCTCGACGAAGGCGTCGGGCTTGCCGAACAGTCCGGTGAAGTACGGCCCGAGCGCGACGCTGACCGCGCCCGTCAGGGTCGCGATGTCGACGACACGCGTGGCTCCCTCTCGCTGCGCGTACGTGATGCCGTCGATGAGCACGAGGCGGCCCTCGGCGTCGGTGTTGATGACCTCGACGGTCTTGCCGCTCATGCTGGTGAAGACGTCGCCGGGCTTGGTCGCGCCACCGCCGGGGAGATTCTCAGTGCAGGGCGCGACACCGAGCACGTTCACGTTCGGCTTGAGGCGGCCGATCGCCGCGAGGGCGGCGATGACGCTGGCGGCTCCGGTCATGTCCGCCTTCATCTGGTGCATGTTGTCCGCGGGCTTGATCGAGATCCCGCCGGAGTCGAAGGTGATCCCCTTTCCCACGAACGCGATGTCGTAGCTGCGGGCGCCGCGACCAGCGCCGTTGCCGTTCTTCTTGGCGCCGGTCCGGCCGTGATAGCGCATGACGATGAAGCGCGCCGGCTCATGACTGCCCTGCGCGACCGAGAGGAAGCTGCCCATGCCGAGCGCGCGACAGCGGTCCGCGTCGAGGACCTCGATCTGGACGCCCGCCTCCTTCGCGGCGGCGCGCGCCTCGTTCGCGAGGATCGTCGGCGTCATCTTGTTCGCGGGCTCGTTCGCGAGGCGTCGCTGTAGGTTCACCGCGTCACCGACGGCCTGACCGCGCTCGAGAGCCTTCGCCGCGGTCTTCTCGGTCACGAGGAGCACGGTGTCGAGTGGCGGCAGGCGACGTTCCTCGGCGCGAGTCCGGTGCACTTCGGGCCGCCACATCGCGTACAGGACGCCCTCGACCGCAGCCTGGACGGCTCGCTCCTCGCCAAGACCGTTCGGCGCGATGAAGACCGCAAGCCTTTTCACATTGGAGCGCCAGAGCGACTTGACACCGGCGGCCGCGATGTTGCGCGCGCGCTCCGCGTCGTAGTCCGCCGCGCGACCCGCGCCGACGACAACGATGAGCGGATCTCCGTGGTGGGCGGTGACGCCGTACGCGCGCCCCGCCCCCGTCTGTTCCTTCGCGACACGGTCCACGACGGTCTTCACCGCGCGCGGAAGCCCGGCAGGGACGCTGCCGCCGCTGCCCAGGGGAACGATGATCGCGTCAACTGCACCCAGTGCCGACGCGCGAACCGCACGGAACTTCATGGACTGCCCTCCCCTTGATTCGAGAACGACGCGATGCGTTCGCGAGCCGTTTCCGGTGTGAGCACGAGGATGCGGTCGTCGCCGTGGCGACGCGTCAGCCCGCGATCGTCGAGGAATTGTAGGAGCGGGAGGACATGCTTGCGGCTGGAGCCGGAGAGGTCGCGCGCGCGAGCGACCGTGATCGAACCACTGGTCGCGAGCTCGTCCACCACAGCGCGCGCGAAACGCGTCACCGCTTCCGGCAGGAACACCGCCTCGGTGCCGATGCGCACGACATCGCCCCGGTCGGCGAGCGCCGCGATGAGCTCACGGTCGAGACCATGCTCTGTCTCGAGCTGCGCGGGACTTGGCGGCTGCAGCGGATCTTTGGCGAGCGCGGCGCGCGCGCTCACCCAGTGGCGTTCCTGCTCCTCCGACAGGCGTGGCTGGTGCGACGGCAGCGCGAGAGCGCTTCCTCGCTCCGCGAGGCGCCCCTCGGCGACCAGCCTCTCGACGAGCGCGGCGAAGCGCTTCGCCGGCAACGCCAGCGCCGAGCGGGCCTCATCGCGCGACCCGCCCGCGCGCAGCGGCGTCTTCCCATGTGCCGGTGCGCAGAAACGCAGGGCGTGCGTGGCGAGCGCCTCGAACGCCTCGCGCGACGCGAGCGCATCGCCGAGGGCCACGGCCCGGCCGTCACCGACGAGCTCAAGGGTCGCGGCAGCGCGCTCGTCCGGTGAGAGGC
>JANMSU010000451.1:0-6654 GCA_031389835.1 Chloroflexota bacterium | reverse complement strand
CGCGTCTCGATGAGGCCACGCTGAAGCAGATCGCGACGCTCACCGACGCGGAGTACTACAACGCCTCGAACGAGGGTGACTTGCGCGCCGTGTACGAGAAGCTCTCGACGCAGCTCGTTCTGCGCGAGCAGAAGACCGAGGTGACGGCGTACCTCACCGCACTCGCAGCGGTGCTCTCGATCCTCGCGGGGGCGTTCTCGTTGCTCTGGTTCAATCGCCTGCCGTAGCGGTCGGGCCTTTAAGTAGCGCCAGCCGGCGCATCGCTCTCTCGAAACTCGCCCGCTCGGCCCTCCTCTAAGTCGTCCCTTCGTACCACGGGCTCAACTCTTGCTCGCGATGCGCCCGCTGTCGCTTACTCGCCGTCCACCCACGGCCACGCCTGCTCTTTCTGACTGATAATCACGGCGTGGCAACAGTGCCCGCCGCTGATCTCCGCTCGCGAGTGCGCGAGCTCATGCCGCAGGTAAGGGCGGATCTCGAGCGGCTGGTACGCATCCCGTCCGTCAGCGCGCTGGGTCACGACCCCGCGCCGCTCGTGCGATCGGCCGAGCTTGTCGCCGAGCTGCTGCGCGCCGTCGGCGCCGACACGCGCGTGCTGCGCGCCGAAGGCGGACATCCCGCGGTCGTCGGCTATTTCAAAGCGCCGCCCGGGAAACCGACCGTCCTGCTGTACGCGCATCACGACGTGCAGCCACCGGGTCCCGATTCGGAATGGAAGACTCCGCCCTTCGCGCCCACGGAACGTGATGGACGCCTGTACGCGCGCGGCGCGGCCGACGACAAGGCCGGCGTCCTCGCGCACATCGCGGCGCTCCGCGCGTACGACGGCAAGCCACCGGTCGGGGTCGCCGTCTTCATCGAAGGTGAGGAGGAGGCTGGATCGGAGCGGCTGCGCGGCTACCTCGAAGGTGAGGGCGATCGTCTGCGTTGCGACGCAGTGGTCGTCGCCGACGGCGGCAACTGGCGGATCGGCGCGCCGGCGATCACGACGACGCTGCGCGGCGTCGTCGCCTGCGTGGTCGAAGTTCGCGTGCTGGACAAGGCGGTGCACAGCGGCGGCTTCGGTGGACCGTTCCCAGACGCGCTGATGACGCTCTCGCGACTTCTCGCGACGCTGCACGACGACAAGGGAAACGTCGCGGTCGCGGGACTCGTTCGCGGGAAAGCGCCAGCGCTCGATCTCACCGAGGCGGAGCTGCGCGAGCAGGCCGGCGCGCGAAAGAGCGTGAAGCTGATCGCCGACGGTGGGCTCACCGACCGGATGTGGACGATGCCCGCCATCTCGGTGCTGGCGCTCGACGCGCCACCGGTGCACGACGCGGTGAACCAGCTCGTGCCGGTCGCGCGCGCGAAGGTAAGCATGCGCATCCCGCCGGGGCAAGACGCGACGAAGGCGCTCGACGCCCTCGTGAAGCATCTCGAGAAGAACGTTGCGTGGGGCGCGGAGCTGCGCATCGATCGTCATCCGGTGGGCGAGCCGTTCGCGACGAAGACCGGCGGCCCCGCATACAAGGCGATGCACGCAGCGCTATCCGAGGCGTGGGGAGCGACGGCGGTCGACGTCGGCTCGGGCGGGAGCATCCCATTCCTGTTCGACTTCGCGGAAATGTTCCCGAAAGCGGAGATCCTCGTCACCGGCGTGGACGATCCGCAGTCGGGTCCGCATGGTCCAGACGAGGGCCTGCATCTCGCGGAGTTCGAGCGCGTGTGCCTGGCGGAGACGCTCTTCCTTTCTAAGCTCGCGGGCTAGTCAGACTGCGCGACATCCGCTGTCAGTCAATGGAACGGTAGCCGTGCGCCCGCCGACCGAGTCCGCCTCGATCCGATAAGAGGACGCGTTGGCGATGAAGCGCTGGTGCGTGTCGGAGTCGATGAGTAGATAGGTAAAGCCCTCCGTCTTTCCGACCGACCGGGCGCGCACAGCGCATGTTTCGGGACTGAAGACGCCGGATCCCGCGATAGGGACGCGAAGCACGACCTGTCCTGATCCGTCAACGACGCGAAAGTTCGTCGCGATGCCGTCGTAGATGAAAACAAGAGAGTACGGACGTTCCGCGAAGGCGCCCTTGTCGACGGCCCAGCGGACGTATGTCGGTGGTGCGAGCGGCTCCTGCGTCGCCGCGGGTTTCGCGATCGTCGCCGAAGGTGTCGGTGTCGTCGTGGGGGTCGCGACCGTAAGCGTCGGCGTGCCGGAACACGCGACGACGCAAACCGCGGCGACAACGGCGAGGGCAAGACGCAATCCGGTCATGCGCAAATGATGAGGCGCCAGAATGCGCGCGTCGGCGCAATTGCGCCGGCCAAGTCATACCGGCCGGCTATGACTTGAGAGGCGATCAAGCGAGCGATGGATGAGTCTCGCTACGATGCGCGCGATGTTTGATCTGGGCGTTCCGTTGTGGGAGCTGATCCTGCGGGCGATCGTCGTTTACGTCGCGGTGCTCGTTCTACTCCGCCTCGGGGGCAAGCGCGAGCTCGGTCAGATGAGCCCGGCGGATCTCGTCGTGATCCTCATCATCGCGAACGCGGTGCAGAACTCGATGAACGGGGGGGACGTGTCACTGATCGGCGGGCTCGTGTCGGCAGCGACGCTCGTCGGAGTGAATCTTGTGCTCGGCCGCTTCGGCCGCGGCATCCCGGTCCTCGGTCGCCTGGTGGTCGAGGAGCCCACCCTGCTGCTCCAGGATGGTGAGCCCATAAAGGAGAACATGAAGAGCGAGCACGTCGATGTTGCGGATCTCGAAATGGCCGCTCGCGAACATGGCATCGCCGGCCTAAAGGATGTGGCCGCGGCGATCCTCGAGGTCGATGGCTCGATCAGCATCATCCCGAGAAAGGGCGGCGGCTATCACAAGTCACGCCACCGCTTCAAGCAACGCGGCAAGAGCTAGCGGCGCGCCAGCCTTCTACCGCACATACGCCGCGCGGAAGTTCTCGAAGCTCGCGTAGAACGCGTCCGGGCTCTGGCCGAACGCCGCGCTGAACGCGGACTGCCAGGACTCGCCGCGACCTACACGCGCGCACCAGTTCCGCAACGCGTTTGGTCCGTTGGCCGCAAGCATCCGGTCGACAGCGAGATAGCCGACCGCGAACGGATTCGCTTCCGCCGGCCAGGCGGTCTCGAGCGAACGCAGCGTCACGTACTGGGCGTTCCGCAGCTGTCGTTTCGTGAACACGTCCATGTTGGCTGCGGGGATGAGGCCCGCTTCGACGAGCGACCGGTACGCCAGTGACTCGGCCATGCCTTCGGTGAGCCAGCGCGGACCACCGACCATGCACGCCCTGCCACCGACCGAGTACTGCCACGTGTGCGCGTACTCATGCGCCGCCAGCTCCTTGCGCTCCGTCGACGCAGTCCATGTATCGGCCGCGGCCGCGGTCGGGGCGGACCACGCGGTGTTGCTCGTCACGATGTCGAACGTCGGTCCGGCGGCCGTGCAGCAGAAGCGCTCGGAGCCGTTGCCGACCATGACGTTGACGGTCAGCGCGTGTGTGCGGTCACCGCCCACGTTCGCAGCGAGATACGCGCCGGCGCGCGCGACTCCCTCGTGCACCTCGGCGATATCCGACGCATTCACGCTCCCGGTGATCCGGTACGTCACGCCCGCGGGTGATGGCGGCGTGGGTCGCGGTGCCGAGCCATCGGCGTTGAGCACGGTGACGACCCAGAACACGCCGTAGTCCTCCATCCATGTCGCGCCCTCGATCAGTGGACGGATGCCGAGGCGGTAGGTACCTGGCACGGACGGCGCCTGCACGCTGAACTGGAACCACGCGACCTGTCCCGGACCGACGTATGACGCCGGCTGCAGGGCGACGCGATTGAAGCGCGGCCAGCCAGTGGCGGGCGAGCCGCGTCCGCCGTCGCCGCCGAGGATGCTCGGCTGATCCTGGCCGGGCTCGGATTCCCAGGTCCCGAGGTACGCGACCTCACCCAGCCGTCCGCGCACCCAGCCACGCGAGCCGCTGTTGTAATACGCGACGGTCGCTGTGGCGCGTTCACCGGCGCAGAGGCTCATGTATCCCGATTGGCCGAACCAGGACGCGTGGAACCCCGCGATGCCTCGCGGCACGTTCTGCGGTGGTGGGATGCCCGGGCCGACAGCACCAGCGCACGTCGCGGCCACCGGTGCAGGATTCGCGACGCCAGTCGCGCTCGCGCCCGTGGACGTAAGGCTCGCGAGGACCATGAGCACGCCGACCACTGTTCCCATCAGTTACAGCAACTCTGCGCTTTGCGTGCCGTGACGGCACGCGACGCTCGTGGCCGCGATACGCTGGCAAGCGTGCCCTGTGCGCCGCGGCCCTAGCCATGCTTATCCATCGGCACGACGAACCGCTGAGCGACGCCGAGTGGCACGCCTTCCTCGCCGACCACGACTTCGGCGAGCTCATCGTGCCCGGGGCCGACCGAGACCTGCCGATCGTCGTGCCGACGCACTTTATCTACGACGGCGACACGACCGTGCTGCTCCATCTCGCGAAGCCGAACCCCGTGTGGTCGGCGCTCGCGGAGCGGCCGCGTGCGATGCTGTCGGTGTTCGGGGCGTACACGTACATCCCGGGCCACTGGAACCAGGACGAGTACGGCGTCCCGACCTCGTATTACGCAGCCGTCCAGCTCGCTTGTGACGCCGAGGTGCTCGACGATCCGGCGCAGGTCGCGGCGATCCTGGAGCGGCAGCTCGCGCATTTCCAGCCCGAGGGTATGCACGCGCCGGTCGAGCCCGGGGACAACCGCTACGGCAAGCTGCTCGGATCCATCCGCGGCATTCGCCTGTCGGTCACGGAGGTGCGCGCGAAGTTCAAGTTCGGCGCGAACCGGACGGTGGAGCACCGGGAGGCGATCGCCGCGAAGCTCGCGGAGCGCGGGCGGCCGTTTGACGTCGAGGCGCGCGTCAACCTGATGCGACGCATCCCGCCGCAGTGACGATGGATCCGCTCTTCCTCGCCGGTCTTGCGGTCCTCGCACTGCTCACGCTCTCTCCGGGCGCCGACATGGCGCTCGTCGCGAAGATAACGCTGGAGCGCGGCCGGCGGGCGGCCCTGCTCGCGACGATGGGTATCTGCTCCGGTCTCCTGGTCCATGCGACCGCGTCGGCGCTCGGGCTGTCGGTGATCCTCGCTACGTCAGCGGAGGCGTTCACGGTCGTGAAGCTCGCGGGCGCCGCGTACCTCGTGTACTTGGGTGTGCAGGCGCTACGGAGCTCTTTCCGTGACGGCACGTCCGCAGCGGTGGCGCCGCGGCGCGCCACGTCGCCATTCCTGCAGGGACTGCTGTCGAACGTTCTGAATCCGAAGGTCGCGGTCTTCTATCTGACCTTCATGCCGCAGTTCATGTCGCCGGACGACAACGTGCTAGCGCGTTCGCTCGCGTTCGCGGTCGCGCACGGGTTCATGGGCGTCGCGTGGCTCACGGCCTACGCGTACGTCCTCTCGCGTATCAGCATGGTGCTCGGCCGCAGCGGTGTGCGCCGCTGGCTCGAGCGCGTGACCGGCGGCGTGCTGATCGCTCTGGGCTTGCGTCTCGCGTTGGAGCGGCGCTGGTAGCGCAGCGGTGTCAGCTTCCGGGCGCCGTCGGCTTGAACGCGAACCACAGCAGTAGCCCAGAAACGAACCAGAGAACCGCTCCGATCGCCGCCCACACGATCTCGCCGGTCATGAACGAGCCCGGGAGTACACCGATCCCCTGAAGGATCCACACGCCGCCGGTCAAGTCGCAGAGGATCGCGAGAGCGGTGAGAAGGCCTCGGCGCATTAAGCGCCACGATAGACTTGTTACATGTCCCCTTGCCAAGGCCTCGCGTAGCCATGCGCCGGGCCGATATCCGCAACATCGCGATCATCGCGCACGTCGACCACGGGAAGACGACGCTGGTCGACGCCATGCTGCGCCAGAGCCACATCTTCCGGGACAACCAGCAGGTCGCCGAGCGGGTGATGGACTCCAACGACCTGGAGCGCGAACGCGGAATCACGATCATGGCGAAGAACACCGCGATCGTGTATCGCGGGACGAAGATCAACATCGTCGACACGCCCGGCCACGCCGACTTCGGCGGCGAGGTGGAGCGCGTGATGAACATGGTCGACGGCGTCCTGCTGCTCGTCGATGCCGTGGACGGCCCGATGCCGCAGACGAAGTTCGTGTTGCGGCAGGCGCTGCGGCGTGGTCATCGCGCGATCGTGGTCATCAACAAGGTCGACCGTCCCAACGCGCGGCCGGTGCACGTCCTGAACGAGACTTTCGACCTGTTCCTGGACCTGGGCGCTGCGAACGAGCAGGCCGAGTTCGTCACCATCTACACCAACGCGCTCATCGGCGCCGCGAGCGCGGACCACCGCCATGTCGGCACCACGCTCGAGCCGCTCTTCGACGCGATCATCGAGACGATCCCCGCTCCGGACGTGGATGCCGACGCGCCGGCGCAGCTCCTTGTCACGACCACGACCTACGACGACTACAAGGGCCGCATCGCGGTCGGCAGACTGCAGAGCGGCGTGCTGCGGAAGGCCATGCCGGTCATGCGCATCGACCACTCCGGCGCGCTCACGCCCGCGCGCGTGACGCAGCTGTTCACGTTCCAGGGTCTTGCGCGCGAGGAAGTCGACGAGGCTCGCGCCGGCGACATCGTGGCGGTCGCCGGCGTTCCC
>JANMSU010000434.1:0-8038 GCA_031389835.1 Chloroflexota bacterium | reverse complement strand
GGAGCTGGAGAGAGGGGTCAACGCCCTTCTCCCCGAGGACATCGCGATCTCGGATCTGGAGCCCGCGGAGGATTCGTTCCACGCGAGGTTCTCGGCGACGGGACGCACATATGAATATCGGATCCGCAACGCGGCGGTGCGCGACCCGCTCTGGTGGCGGCGCGAGCACTGGCATCCGGGCGAGCTCGATCTCGCGGCGATGCGCGTCGCCGCGGCGCTGCTCGTCGGACGCCACGACTTCGCGGCGTTCGCGGCGGGCGGCGAGTCGGGGGAGCGCACGGTGAAGCGCGCCGAGTGGGTCTCCGACGGGAACATCCTCCGCTTCGAGATCGAGGCTGACGCCTTCCTCCGCGGGATGGTCCGCGGCATCGTTGGAACGCTGCTCTGGGTGGGTCGCGGGAAGATGACGGCCCTGAGGTTTGGGGAGGTCCTCGCGGCGCGAGACCGCGCGCTGGCGGGGCCGAGCGCGCCGGCGAAGGGTCTGTGCCTGGTGGCGGTCCGGTATGGTGACGGCGAACGAAGACGACAGGACGGAAGCGAGAACTGGGAATGATGAAGACATACGCGGTGAAACGCTCTGAGATCCAGCGCGAATGGCGCGTTATCGACGCCGACGGGCAGACGCTCGGCCGCCTCGCGACGCGCATCGCGACGCTGCTTCGTGGGAAGCACCGCGTCACCTTCTCGACGCACATCGACACCGGCGATCCGGTCATCGTCCTGAACGCGTCCAAGATCAAGGTGACGGGGCGGAAGCTCCAGGCGAAGCAGTACGTGCGCCACTCCGGGTATCCCGGCGGCATGCGGACCGAAAGTCTCGAGCGTCTCCTCGCGCGGCGACCCGAGGAGGTCATCCGCCGGGCGGTCCGGGGGATGGTCCCGCAGAACCGTCTGGGCGAGCAGATGATGCGCAAGCTTCACGTCTACGCCGGCGCCGAGCATCCGCACGCCGCGCAGCGTCCGACCGAGCTGAAGGAGGCCACAGCGCGATGAAGTCAGCACCGTATTTCCAGGGCACCGGTCGCCGAAAGACATCCATCGCGCGCGTCCGCCTGATGCCCGGCGAGGGCACGGTGGTCGTGAACGGCAAGGCGCTCGATGACTACTTCGGGCGCGACGGCGCGACCGACCGCGCGACGCTGCCCTTCACGGTGACCAACACCGCGCGCCGCTTCAACGCCATGATCAAGGTCGAGGGCGGCGGGGTGACCGGCCAGATCGGCGCCATCGCCCACGGCATCGCCCGAGCCCTCCAGCAGATGGACAAGGAGCTGGGGCCTGCGCTGCGGAAGGCCGGGCTCCTGACCCGTGACCCCCGCGCCAAGGAGCGCAAGAAGCCGGGTCTCAAGCGGGCGCGAAAGGCGCCACAGTTCACCAAGCGCTAGCGGCGCGGCTACACGGCAGCGCACACTAGAGCGCTAGTGAGCACACGCTCGTCCGACTTCAACTACAAGGTCGCGCTCGCATCCGGTCTGAAGAGCCTCCAACTGGGTCGGCTGCGGCAGGCTGAGGAGCAGTTCCGCTATCTGCTCGAGCGCTTTCCCGCGGCCGACGGCGGGTACCGCGGTCTCGCGAAGGTGCTCATCGAACAAGAGGACCGGCCCGCTGCGCTGCGCATGCTTCTCGATGGTGGCGCCGCCGTCGCGAAGTCGGGCCAGCGCGCGGCCGCCATCGGTCTTTACCGCGATGCGACCGCGCTCGACCCGAACGATCTCACCGCACATCGCCGACTCGCTGCCGCGCTCACGCTCGCCGGCGAGCCGGGCACCGCCGCCGCCGAGTACGTGCGCTACATCCAGAACGCATTGCTGCTCGGCGCGAATGAGCGCGCGCGTCTCGAGGCCGAGTTCGCGATGGAACGCTTGCCCGCATCAAGCGAGCTCGTCAGGATCGCGCGCACGCTGGGACTGGATGTGCAAGAACCCCCGCCCGCACCCGTGCCGGTACCTGTTCATGTCGCGGCACCCAGCGCCCCACTTCGTTCAGCGGCAACGCCGAGCGTTCCGCGTGAGGACGCGGGAGATCGCGCGGCACTGATGCGCTCCGCCTTCGGCGGCGCGCAACGAAGTGAGTCAGCGCCGCCGTCGCAGCCATCCTGGCGTGACATCGCTCCGACGAAGTCCGACCCGCCGCCCGCACCGATCCCCGCCGAGTCCGAAGCGGAGCCAGTCGTCGCGGCGGTGTCCGCGTCTTCGTCCAATCCGTGGGGGGACGGCGACGTGAGCGATCCGCAGGCGGTAACGCTCGGCGCGCGTGACGGCGAGCAGGTGGCGCAGGACGCTGATTCACAGGCGGTGGAAGCGGACGCGGCACGGTACCTCGCGAAGCGCGACCCGCGTGGCGGCGTCGCGGCGCTCGAGGCGGCGCGCCGGTACATCGCTGATGGGCGGAACGACGCGGCCTCCGACCTGTTGCTCCAGCTCATCGCGAGCGGTGTCGCGGATCACGATGCGCAGCGGCTGCTCGTGGATGTCGTGCGCACGCTTGGCAAGCGGGACGTCGCGAAGGCGAAGTGCCAGCTACTGGTCCAGGCGCTGCGGCTCGACGGGCGCGAGGATCTGGCGGCCGAGGTCGAGCAGCTGGCGCTGGCGGATTAGATGGACGCCGTCAACGAGGCGCTCCAGAAGGTCTTCCTCGGCCAATGCTGTGGGTGGAACAACGTTCTCGACATCCTCATCGTCGCCGTCTTCATCTACTACGTGCTCGTTCTCATCCGCGGCACGCGGGCGGTGCAGCTGCTCCTCGGTGTCCTCGTCATCGTCGGCATCTATGGGCTCGCCGTGCTTCTGAAGCTCGAACTCACGAAGTTCGTGCTCTCCGCCGTCTTCGCTTTCGCCGTGTTCGCGCTCCTGATCGTCTTCCAGCCCGAGCTCCGCCGCGCGCTCGGACAGCTCGGCACACTCGGTCCGCTCAACCGATTGCTGGTGCAGCAGCCGAACGAAGAGGTGGATCACGTCGTCGACGAGCTCGTGCGCTCAGCTCTTCTCATCGCCGAGGCCCGACACGGCGCGCTCGTCGTGGTCGAGCGCAGCACAGGCCTGCAGGACTACAGCGAGACCGGCGTCCCTATCCACGGACGACTCACCGCCGAGCTGCTGGCGTCGATATTCATGACGCGGTCGCCGCTTCACGATGGTGCGGTGATCGTTCGCGGCGGTCAGATCATTGCCGCCGCCTGCCTGCTGCCGCTCGAGGAGACGCCGGAGCGCGCCGCGCATCGCTACGGCATGCGCCACCGCGCAGCGCTGTCGGTGAGCTCGCAGACCGACGCGGTCGTGGTCGTGGTCTCCGAGGAGACGCAGGCGATCTCGATCGCTTCCAACGGCCGCATGATCGGCGGGCTCGACGAGGAGCGCCTGCGCCGGGTGTTGTCGTCGCTGCTCCGCAGCCGCATCCAGCCGCTGCCCTTCCGCAGCAAGGCCTCCTAATCGTGCGCGCCGTCGAGGGCGTGCGCCCCGCCTGGCTGCGCCGGCGCGTCGACCTGCGCAGGATCGTGACCCACGACTTCCCGCTGAAGGCCGCCGCCGTCGTCATCGCACTTCTCTTCTGGGTGGCGATCATGCAGAACGCCGCGCCCACCGTGATCACCGTCGAGTTCGACGGACGCATCCCGGTCGAGCGCCCGGATAACGTGCCATCGGGTTACGTGCTGCGTGGAGCGCTCGGCGACGTCGGCGTCACGCTGCGCGGCGCCCCCGGGGTCGCGGACCGCGTCGCGGTGTCGGAGCTGCGCGCGACGCTTGATGTCAACGCGCTCACACTCGGGCAAGCCGAGCCGCAGGACGCGCGGGTGTTGGTCACGGTGGCGAAGGTAGGTGTGGAGGTCGTCGCCGTGTCGCCACCGACCGTTTCAGTGCGCGTCGAGCGGCTCACCTCGCGCACCGTGCTCGTGCAACCGCGGTTCTCCAACGATCCGCCCGCCGGAACGCGCGCCGGCGCGGCCACTGTCGAGCCGACGGAAGTAAGGGTGACCGGCCCGGAGAGTGACGTCGCGCGGATCGTCGCGGTCCTGGGCACCGTGCGTTTCGGTGACGGCCAGACCGACATCGATTCCCCGGACACGCCGGCGATACCGGTGGATGCGGCCGGAGCTCCGATCGATGGTCTCGAGGTCCGGCCTGGGGTCGTCACGGTGAAGGTCCCGGTGCTGCCGACCGCAACGACGCGGACGGTGCCGGTCGTGTTCACGCTCCGCGGGGTCGTCGCGCCCGGCTACTGGGTCGTCGGCGCCGCGATGGATCCATTCGCGGTGACTGTGCGTGGCGAGGAGCAGGTGCTCGCGACGCTCGATCGCATCGAAACGCTGCCGATCGACGTTGGCGACCTGAACGCGACGAAGACGCTGAGCGTGGGCCTGGCGGTGCCGGAGGGGGTCACGCTGCTCCGCCCCACGGACATCACCGTCACCGTGACGGTGCAGCCCCTCGCCGGCACACGGGTGTTCAGCTCGGCGATCGTGGTCACGGGCCTCCTCGCCAATCAGACCGCCGAACTGGACATACTCACCGTCGGCGTGCTCGTCGCCGGTCCGGTGCCCACGCTCGCGAGCATCCCACCCGGACAGGTCGTCGCCTCCGTCGATGCCGCCGGGCGAGGCCCGGGCACCTATACGGTCGACGTGGCCGTCCGCGTGCCATCCAATGTGACCGTGCAGACCGTTCAACCGATCCGGGTCACGCTCACGATCCGCCCCCGATGAGCCGCCTGTTCGGGACCGACGGCATTCGCGGGGTCGCGAATAAGGACCTCACGCCGGAGCTCGCCCTCCGGTTGGGGCGTGCCGCGGGCCAGGTGCTCGGTGGACCCGGACACCGCGTCGTCGTCGGTCGCGACACGCGGCGGAGCGGCCGCATGCTTGAAAGTGCGCTGGCGGCGGGTCTGTGCTCCGTCGGCATGGAGGTCCGCCTCGTGGGCCACATCCCGACGCCCGGTCTCGCCTACCTTGCTCGCACCGGCGACTTCGTCGCAGGCGCGGTGATCAGCGCCTCGCACAACCCAGCACCGGACAACGGGATCAAGTTCTTCGACCACGGCGGCCTGAAGCTCCCGGACGCGACCGAGGACCAGATCGAGGCCGCGATGACCGGCGACGACACGCTGCCGCGCCCCACTGAGGGCGGCATCGGACTCGTCGGCGACTCGCGCGGTCTGGTAAAGGAGTATGAGGACTTCCTGCTGTCGCTGGCGCCGAAGCTCGATGGCGCCCGCGTGGTGCTCGACTGCGCGAACGGCGCCGCCTACCGCATCGCGCCATCGGTGTTCGCACAGGCCGGCGCTGAGGTGTTGACTCTGTTCGATACACCCGACGGCGCGAACATCAACGACGGCTGCGGCGCGACGCAGCCGGAGGCGCTCGCGCGCGCTGTTGTCGACCGCAAAGCGGATATCGGCTTCGCGTTCGACGGCGATGGCGACCGCGTGATGACGGTCGACGCGCGGGGTGAGGTGCACGACGGAGTCTTCGTGCTTGCGCTGGCCGCCCGGCACTTCGCAAAGCAGGGGAAGCTGGAGCCGAAGGTGATCGTGGGCACGGTCATGTCGAACGGCGGTCTCGAAGCCACCCTTGCGCGTGACGGGATCGAACTCGTGCGCTCGAAGGTCGGCGACCGGTATGTCTGGGAGGAGATGCAGCGGACCGGGGCGCTCTTCGGCGGTGAGCCCTCGGGTCACGTGATCTTCCGGAGCTACCACACGACCGGCGATGGGATCCTCACCGCGCTCGAGGTGATGCAACTCCTCCGAGCAGAGGGGCGACCGCTCGCTGAGCTCGCCGCACAGGTCGAGCGCTGGCCGCAGGTCACGCACAACGTGAGGGCCTCGCGTCGCGCGCAGTGGGAATCCAGCAAACCGTTCGTCGCCGCCGTGAAAGAAGCGGAGGCGGCGCTGGGCACGACCGGTAGGCTGCTGGTACGGCCGTCGGGCACCGAGCCCGTGCTGAGGATCACCGTCGAGGCACGGGACGCGGCCGTGGCGTCGTCGACCGCGACGCACCTCGCCGAAGTTGCGCAGAAGGAGCTCATCTAGAGATGTGCGGGATCGTCGGGTACGTGGGTCCGCGCGTGGCGCTGCCGCTCCTCATGGGTGGCCTGCGTCGACTCGAGTACCGCGGATATGACTCCGCCGGCGTCGCGGTGCAGCAGAACGGCGCGCTCGAAGTCATGCGCGCTGAGGGCAAGCTCGACAATCTGGCTGCGATCGTGTCGGCGCATCCGTCGACGGGCCACACCGGGATCGGTCACACGCGGTGGGCGACGCACGGCCGTCCGAACGAGCAGAACGCGCATCCGCACGTCGACTGCGGCGGCGTCACTGCCGTCATCCACAACGGGATCATCGAGAACTTCGAGGAGCTGAAGGCGCCGCTCGTGAGGCGCGGACACAAGTTCACGAGCGAGACCGACACCGAGGTGGCCGTGCACCTTCTCGAAGAGGAGCTCGCGAAGGGAAGCACCCTCGACGTCGCGGCGCTAGCGGTGCTGCCACAGCTCGAAGGTGCCGCCGCACTTGCTTTCCTCTCATCGAAAGATCCGGGCAAGATCGTCGCGGCCCGCATCGCGAGTGCCGGCGGCGTCATCATCGGCTTTGGCGACGGCGAGACTTTCATCGCGTCGGACATGCCCGCGCTTCTCGAGCACACTCGTAAGGTCGTCTTCCTCGAGGCGGGCGACGTCGCGGTCGTGACCAAGGACGGCGCGGAGTTCTTCCGCGTCGACGGGACGCCCGTCACGAAGACGCCGCAGACGGTGACCTGGGACGCGGTCGCCGCGGCCAAGGCGGGCTACAAGCACTTCATGCTCAAGGAGATCCACGAGCAGCCGCGCGCGATCAACGACACGCTGCTCGGCCGTGTCGAACGCACCTCGGGCCGGGTGATCTTCGATAAGGACGTGAAGCTCACCGACGAGTACATCCGCGACCTGCCACGCATCACGCTCGTCGGTTGCGGGACCGCAGGTCATGCCGCGCTCGTCGGGAAGATCCTCATCGAGCGTCTCGCGCGCATACCGTGCGACATCGACATCCCGAGCGAATACCGGTACCGCGAGCCGATGGTGACCAAGGGGCAGCTGCTGGTCTCGATCACCCAGTCCGGCGAGACGGCCGACACCCTTGCCGCGATGGAGGAGTCGCGCAAGCGCGGGGCGCGCCTGCTCAGCATCGTCAATGTGATGGGCAGCGAAGCCAGCCGCGTAGCGGATGACGTCATCTATCTGCACACGGGACCGGAGATCGCGGTCGCGTCGACGAAGGCCTACACCGCGATGCTCGTCGACCTCTATCTGTTCGCCATCTACCTGGCGCAGCGGCGCGGCACGATCGACGCGGACCGCTCGCGCGCGCTGCTGGCGGAGGCGTTCCATCTGCCGACGCTCGTCGATGCGGTGCTGCACGAGGAGCCCAAGGTACGCGCGCTCGCTCATCGCTTCCACACGGCGCGCAACTTCCTATTCCTCGGGCGCGGCGTGAACTATCCGACGGCGCTGGAGGGCGCCCTGAAGCTGAAGGAGCTCTCGTATATCCACGCCGAAGGCGCGGCCGCCGGCGAGATGAAGCACGGGACGAACGCGCTCATCGACGAGGACCTCCCGGTCGTCGCGATCGCGCTGAAGGACTCGGTATACAAGAAGATGCGGTCGAATATGGAGGAGGTGCGCGCGCGGGCCGGCGTGCTGATCGCGGTGGCGAACGACGATGACACCGACATCGCGGGCAAGGCTGAGGAGATCATCCGCATTCCGAAGACCGACGAGCTGCTCGAGCCCGTGCTCGCGATCATCCCGCTGCAGCTCCTCGCTTACCACATCGCCGACCGCCGCGGCAACGACGTCGACCAGCCGCGCAACCTCGCGAAGAGCGTCACCGTCGAATGAGCGCCGCGGGTACCGAGGTGGGCATCGACATCATCGAGAAGCACCGCTTCCGAGGCGTGCTCGAGAAGCACGACACGCGCTTCCTGAACCGCGTGTACACCGAGTGGGAGCGCATGTATTGCCGGCACAACGTGCTCCATCTCGCGGGACGCTGGGCTGCGAAAGAG
>JANMSU010000417.1:0-3686 GCA_031389835.1 Chloroflexota bacterium | reverse complement strand
CCTGGACGGCAGGACCATTCTCGTGAAGGCCTTCCAGCAGCCGCGACGGTGGCGATCGTGGTACCCGCGGGTCCTTCGACGGCGCGGCGACGTATGGAACCGTCTCCCGCACCAGCTCCGGCGCTTTCGCCTCTATCGCGGTATCTTCCAGATTTATATGTTGGGGATCCTCATGCCGTTGCAGTTGATGACCGTAGTCGGCCGTCACTTGCCGGCCGCCGTGTATTGGGTAGCGTGGGCAACAGCGTTCATCGGCATGGCGTTGCTGCTCGCGGAGCGTCGCCGTGCGACGAAGTTCGTCCGCGCGAAGGTGGCGGTGACCGCCGCGGAAGCGTCGGCAATTCTGACCACGTCCACATGGGGGACATCGACGTGGCGGCGAGCGCCGACCTCGTCTTTGCTCGGTGATCGCGGGCACACGACGCGTCGCGCGATCGAAGCGCCCGATCCCACAACTTCGGAACGCACGACGCAACTTTGACCGCCTTTACCCGGCCGGCCTTCCTTACTGACTGACTCGTTCGCGTTTCACGCTCGTCAATTGGACCGGCTGCAGATCGTCATTCTCGAGTAACGCCGAAGTGTTTACTGACCGGCGCGAGCCGTATCGTCCTCCCCTTTCACCGTGTCTTGGACCAGTGCGCCCACCACTGCGCCCACCAGCCTGGGACCCTGGGAGAATTCCTGAGCGTTCTAGCGACTTCCGGAGACGGTCGCAGCGGTTCAGAGGACGCGTACACCGCAGAAGATGGAGCAAAGAACGCTTGATGTCCAGAATTCCAGATGGTCCTCGATCTGATTTCTGCGGATAGTCAGCTCAATGTTTACGGGGATGAACCCGACGTGCGCCCACCATCTGCGCCCACCGCCAGTGGCACCGGGCTTGGCTTCGCAGCCAGCGAGCGTCGCAAGACGGTCGGGGTGGTCGGTAAACGTTGCGCGACTGATGAGAAGTAATTCCCGAGCGCTGAGCGAAGGAGCCGGCTGGCGGGGAAATGTCAGTTGGCTGGCACGAGCCGCTTCAGCTCCTCAAACCAGTTGAGCACCACGACGAGGTTTTGCGGCGCGGCCTGGTTGCCACCGCCTTCTCTGATCATGAGGAAGCGCCGGCCGTCGGGGGCGATGTCGAACGCCCGCCCAAAACCCGAATAAGCGAACTGACCCTGGAGGATTCGGGCCGACGTGCTGCTGTGCCACGACGGTCCGGGCTCCATCCGCACGCCCATCAGCGCGCCGTCCGGCGAGCCGTAGAACAGTTCCTGTCCGTTCCGGGACCACAACGGCATGCGCCCGCCGCCGGTCGAGACCTGCCACCGGCCGCCGCTGACGTCGGGGAACGGGCGCACGTAGATTTCCTCTCGCCCGGATTCGTTGGATTCGTACGCCAGCCAGCGTCCGTCCGGCGCGATCTCCGCGTTCCGCTCACCGAACATCGTCTGGACGAGCGGTTGCGGGCGTCTCGGCGGTTGCAGCGGCACCAGCATGAGATCGTCCTGTTGGCCGACTTCTCGAACAATGATGCGGTTGCCGTCCGGGGTCATGGCCACTGGCAACCGAAGGGTTGGGCCCTCGGTCAGCTGCTCCACCGCGCCGGTGCCATCAGCGGCCTGCCAGAACAAGTTAGACCCCCCCACGCGTGTCGATGCGAAGATGAGGCGCCGGCTGTCGGGCGACCAGAGGGGATAGTGGTCGGCTCCCGGGTCGAAGGTGAAGCGTGTGAGCCTCTCTCGCGCGAAGTCCCAGATCCAGATGTCCTGCTCCTGGTCCATGACGGCGAGCGCCACGCGCGTGCCATCCGGCGAGATGCGTGGAAAGGAGTAGGCGCGCAGGGGCGTCGGCACCTGCTCCTCGCGACCCATACGGTCGACCCAGACGAGCGATCGGGCCGCTCCGGGCCCACCGCGGCCCGGCACATACACCATCGTGCCGTTGGCGGCGACGGCCGCATCCACGGCCCCTCCTACGGACGTCACGACCTGTTCGAGGACGGGCACCGGCGTCCCCGCGACCTCGAGCCGATCGCGGTCGAACGCCACCGCGCGCAGCGTGCCGCCGGCGCCGTAGACGAGATGGCCCGTGGGCACATAGTGCGCGTGGTGACCTCCCCGCACGAGCACTTTGGACGTCCCAGTCTCCAAGTCGGATACGGCGATCTGCGCGTTATCGAGTCCGCCGGTGGCTGCGGAGATCGTGAAGAGCACCGCCTGCCCGCCCGGCAGGAACTCCGGCCAGAGATGATCGGCCTCGCCACGCTCCCGGTTGGGTTTGGTGAGCACGGTCGGATCACCGCCAGCGGCTGAGACGCGCTGCAGACCCGTGGAGACCGCATCCGTCGCGTAGACGATCGTTCCGTCCGGCCCCCACGTGGCCCCGCGCGAACCGTTCCCATCGATCCGCGTGATAGTGAGCGGTGGGCCGCCCGTCAGGGCGACCCTCTTCATCGTGGTTCCATCGAAAAACCCGACCCACTGGCCGTCCGGCGAGACGAACACGCCTCGCGGCGCACCAAGACCGCTCAGCACGCCCGGCTCGAGCTGGTCGAGCGCCCGTACCAGCAACTGGTTGTTGCTCCGATAGACCACCCGTGAACCGTCCGGCGTGATGGCGAGGTCGCGATCGAAGCCGCTGATGCTCAACGCGGTCGCGCCCGCCGTCGTGACCTCGGTGCGGAGCACGCGCGGCGGGGCCGGACGCATGGTCCACCACACCGCCGTGCCGACGCTGGCACCGCCGATGACGAGCGTCGCCGCGCCGACGAGAGCCAGGCGCCGTCCAAGCATTCGGCGCACGGAAGCCACCGCCGCATCGACCTGGGTGTGTACGTAGACCGGGTCTTGCCCTCGAGACCCAGCGTTTCCGGCCGCCGGCTCGAACGCCCCCTCCAGGGCCAGCCGCACGTCGGCGATGTCGTGGATCCGTTGCCTGGGTTCCTTGTGCAGGCAGCGGCGAAGATACGTGCCGAGCACCGGTGGCACGGTGACTGGAAGGAGAGCCCAGTCCGGTTCTCGTGCAAGCACCGACGCCAGCGTGTCGGACACCTCATCGCCGGCAAAGGCTCGTCGCGCCGTCAGCATCTCGTAGAGCACGCACCCGAACGCCCAGATGTCCGCACGCTTGTCCACGGCTTTTCCGCGCGCCTGTTCCGGACTCATATACGCCGCGGTGCCGAGAATCATCCCCGCCTGCGTCATCGCGGGCGTCGTAATCGTGGGCGACTGCGACAGTACGTAGGCCGGGTCTTGCTCTTGAGACCCGGCGCCCCGCTCCATCGCCTTTGCCAGGCCAAAGTCGAGCACCTTCACCGCGCCGTCCGGCCGGACCTTCACGTTCGCCGGCTTGAGATCCCGATGGATGATGCCGCGCTCATGCGCGGCTGCGAGCGCGTCGGCGATCTGCGTGGCAATCGGCAGCGCCTCGTCAACGGGAATTGCTCCCTGCGCGATACGGTCCGCAAGGGTCGGCCCCTCGACGAGCTACATCACCAGAGCGGTGGTGCCGCCCGATCGTTCCAGGCCATAGATGCCCGCGATGCTGGGATGATTCAGCGACGCGAGCGTTTTTGCTTCGCGCGTGAATCGCGCCACACGGTCGGCGTCATGGGCGAAAGCGTCGGGCAGGACCTTGATCGCAACGTCGCGGTCCAACGTGGTGTCGCGAGCGCGAAAGACTTGCCCCATGCCCCCTTC
>JANMSU010000413.1:0-2795 GCA_031389835.1 Chloroflexota bacterium | reverse complement strand
GGGAACGCTCGGCATCGTCACGGAGATCACGGTGCGCCTCACGCCGCTGCCGGAAGACAAGCGAACGATCCTGGCGGCGTTCCCGACGATCGATGGCGCGTCGGAGACCGTTACCGCGATCATCGGCGCCGGCATCGTGCCGAGCGCGATCGAGCTCATGGACCAGCTCGCGACCGAAGCGGTCGAGGCGGCCGTGGGCGCGGGCTACCCGCTCGATGCGGGCGGCATCCTGCTCATGGAGGTCGACGGCTTGCGCGACGGCCTCGACGAGGCGGCAGCCCGAATCGAGGAGATCTGCCGCGCGAACGGCGCGACGACGCTTCGGCGCGCGGCGACGACGCTCGAGCGCGACCGCCTGTGGGCCGGACGGAAAGGCGCGTTCGCCGCGATGGGTCGTCTGGCGCCCGCGTACTACGTCCAGGACGGCGTCATCCCTCGCACGCGGTTGCCCGAGGTATTGCGCACCGTGCGCGAGGTCGCGCAGCGGCACGGCGTGCGCATCGCCAACGTCTTCCATGCAGGCGACGGCAACCTCCATCCGCTGATCCTCTTCGCGCACGAGAGCGAGCTTGAAGGCGTGAAGCAGGCGGGCCTCGAGATCCTCGAGGCCTGCGTCGCGGCAGGCGGCTCGATCACGGGCGAGCACGGTGTCGGTATGGAGAAGAACTGCTTCATGCCGCTGCAGTTCACCGCCGACGACCTCGCGGCCATGGGGCGGGTGAAGTCCGCGTTCGACCCCGCCGGTCTCGCCAATCCGGGAAAGATCTTCCCCACTCCGGGTCGCTGCCGCGAGTTTCAGCTCGCCGCCAGGCGATGACGTTGGCCGCCACCGAGCGGATCCGTCCCGCAGACGCCGCGGCCTGCGCGCGCGCAGTGGCGGAATCAGCCGAGGCTGGCCGCAGCCTGCGGATCCGCGGCGCGGGCACGAAGGACTACCTCGGCGAGGTGTTGCCGGCCGACGCGGTCCTGGATACGACGGCGATCGCGGGCGTGGTCGCGCACGTGCCGGCCGACCTGACGGTCACTGTCGCCGCGGGCACACGCTTCGCGGATCTGCGTTCGGCACTCGAGCGTGAGGGACAGTTTCTGCCGCTCGATCCGCCCCACGCGGATGCAGCGACGATCGGAGGGATCGTCGCCGCCAACAGCACCGGTTTCTGGCGCGCGAGGTACGGCGGCGTCCGCGATCTGCTCATCGGCACGACCGCCGTTCTCGGCGACGGCACGGTCGCTCGGTCCGGTGGCCGGGTGGTGAAGAACGTCGCCGGCTATGACCTGAACAAGCTCTTCGTCGGCTCCCTGGGGACGCTGGGCGTCTTCGTCGAGTGCACGTTCAAGGTCCTACCGCGTCCACCGCTGATCAAGTGCGCTCACGCTCAGTTCGCCCGAAGCGCGGATGCGTTCGCGGCGGCGGACGCGATCGTGCGCACCTCCGCGCGTCCCGCGGCGCTCGCCATCTCCGTCGGACCCGGCGGCGCCTGGGAGCTGCTACTTCAGGCGGACGGCGATGCGGCGCCGGTGACCCGCACGCTCCTTCTCCTCTCGCAGTCCGCACAGGCGCACGGGACCAGTGCGCAGCCCCACGACGGCCTGCCCGGCGTGCTGGCGACGCTGAATGACATCTCGGCCCGTGAAGACGGCACGGTCGTCCGCGCCGCGCTGCCACTCGCGGCGCAGCCCGCGTTCGCGGCGACCGCGGCCCGTCTCGAGGGCTTCGCGCAGCTCGTGGCCGACGCGGCGAGCGGGATCGTGCGCGTCGTGCTGCGCGGCGACGATCCGCTGGTGCTCGGCGCCGCCGATGCGCTGCTGGCCGCGGCGCGTGTATGCGGCGGCTCCGCGCGTGTCGAACGTCGGCCCGATTCACTGCGCGGGCGCCTCGGCGCATGGGGCGACTCCGAGCCGGCCGGCCTCTTCCTCATGCGCCGACTCAAAGAGGCGTTCGATCCACGCGGCATCCTCGAGCCCGGACGCTCCGCCGCGGGATGAAGGGCTATCCGAACGCCGACGCGCCGGCGCCCGAGCTGCTGCAGCGCTGCGTGCACTGCGGGTTCTGCCTGCCGACCTGTCCCACTTACGCCGTGCTTGGCGTGGAAATGGACTCGCCACGCGGGCGAATTCGCCTCATGGAGACCGTCTGGCAGGGACGTGTCGACGTGACGAGCGACCCATTCGAGCAGCACATGTACGGCTGCCTCGACTGCCGCGCTTGTGAGACCGCGTGTCCATCCGGCGTGGAGTTCGGCAAGCTCATGGAGGGCGCGCGCTCGCAGATCGAGGCCGCGCGGCCGCGGTCGCTTCCGGAGCGTTTGGTACGCCTCGTCGCGTTCCGCGCCCTCCTGCCGCGCCCCTCGGTCCTCGGTCCCTTCGTCCACTTCTCGGTCCTCTCCAAGCGACTCGGCGCCGCGAAGGTCCTGCGCGTCATCGGCGCGCGCGTCGGCCTCGCGCGCCGCCTCGCGGCACTGCTCGAGCTCGTTCCCGATCGCGCGACGTCGCGCGCGTTGCCCCCCGTCTATCCGGCGCGCGGCACGCAGCGAGGTCGTGTCGCCCTCTTTACCGGCTGCGTCATGCGCGCGGCCTTCGCGGACACGAACGCGGCGACCGCGCGCGTGCTGTCGCGCAACGGATTTGAGGTGATCGTGCCGGAGCCGCAGAACTGCTGCGGCGCGCTTCACGCACACGCAGGCGAGCGCCTTGACGCGCGCGTCCTCGCGCGACGCAACATCGCGTCACTCGAGAAGCTCGAGGTGGACGCGTTCATCGTGAACGCGGCAGGATGCGGCGCGGCGCTGAAGGAG
>JANMSU010000447.1:0-9394 GCA_031389835.1 Chloroflexota bacterium | reverse complement strand
GAATACCTTCGTGATCACGTCCTTGGCTTGACGCAGCGCGCTCTCGGCGACGTGCAGCGAGTCGGTACGCATATAGGTGATGAAGCCGACCGGCATGTCGCCCATCGAGACGCCCTCGTAGAGCTGCTGCGCAAGCACCATCGTGCGCTTGACCGAGAAGCCGAGCTTGCGCGACGCGTCCTGCTGCAGCGTCGACGTCGTGAACGGCGGCGCGGCGTTGCGCGAGCTCTCGCGCTTCTCGAGGCTCTTGACGATGTACTTCGCGTCCGCGAGCGCGGCGCGGTGCTTGTCGGCTGCCTCGCCGGTGCCGATGTGGATCTTGTGACCCTTGTGCTGGATGACCTCGGCCGAGAACGGCTCCCCCGCGTGGTTCGCGAGGAGCGCGTCGATGCTCCAGTACTCCTCGGCCTTGAATGCCTGGATCTCGCGCTCGCGGTCGACGATGAGACGGAGCGCGACGGATTGCACGCGACCGGCGGACAGCCCATAACGGATCTTCTTCCAGAGGAGCGGCGACATCGTGTAGCCGACGAGACGGTCGACGACACGGCGCGCCTGCTGCACGTTCACCAGGTCCTGATCGATGTCGCGGGGATGCTTGAACGCCTCCGCGATGGCGGCGGGTGTGATCTCGTGGAACGTGACGCGGCGCATCTTGCTCTTCGCGCCACAGATGATCTCGGCCAGGTGCCACGCGATCGCCTCGCCCTCGCGGTCAAGGTCGGTGGCCAGCCAGATGTGTGGCGCTGACTTTGACTCCTTGCGGAGGAGGCGGGCGTGCTTCTCGGAGTCGTCGGGGATCACGTACTCCGGAGCGAAGGTCTTGAGGTCGATCCCGAGCTTCGACTTCGGAAGGTCCCGGATGTGGCCGTATGAAGCCTCGACTTTGTAGCCGGGACCGAGCATCCGTTCGAGCGTCCTGGCCTTGGTGGGCGATTCCACCACCACCAGGTCCTGTTTGACCTCCGCCAATACGAGCGTCCACCTTTCACATAACGAAAAGCGCCCTCACGGGCGCCCCTACCGCTACTACCACTTTAAATGCTACGGCTAGAGCCTCCGTTCCGGGAGGCCTCCGGACCCCTAAAGGAGCTCTTCCCGCTCCTCCCGGCGGAGGTGGTCGACGACGTCCTTCACGTCATCAGCATGGTCTTTCGAGGCCACCAGCAGGGCGTCCGGCGTGTCCACGATGATCAGCCCCTCGACGCCCACGAGCGCCACGACCTTGCCCGGGGCCCAGGCGTAGTTGTCGCCGCCGCCGATCGCCACGTGGCCGTCCGATGACCAGTTGTCGCCGCGCTGGACGATGGAGGCGAGGCGGCCCCAGCTCCCGATGTCGTGCCACCCGATGTCGGCCGGCACCACGGCGACGTTCTTCGCCTTCTCGAGGATCCCGTAGTCGATGGTCGTCTTGTCCGTCTCCTCCCAGACCTCCGCCAGCACGCCTTCGTAGCGCGGCGTGCCGACCGCGTCCGCTAAGGCGTGGAGCGCCTTCGCCGTGGCAGGCAGATGCGCCCCGAACGCTTTCACGATCTCGGCGACGCGCCAGACGAACATTCCCGCGTTCCAGTAGTGACCGCCCGCCGCGATCATCTTCTCGGCCGCCTCGCGTTTCGGCTTCTCGATGAAGCGTTTGACGGCGTGGACCGGAAGGGGGGTCTTGAGCTCGAGCCTGTCTCCCGCCTCGATGTAGCCGAAGCCCGTGTCGGGAGTCTCCGGCTCGATGCCAAGCGTGACGAGGTTCCCAGCCTCGGCCGCGGCCGTGGCGGCGATGAGCACCTCGCGAAACTTTCCTTTTCGCTCGATGACGTGATCGGACGGCAGGATCGCGACGACCGCCTCGGGGTCGAAGGCATGCAGTGCCGCCATCGCGAGTCCGATCGCGGCCGCGTTCCCACGCGGATACGGCTCCACGACAACGTGGTCCACCCGCAGCTCGGGCAGCTGCTCGTGGATGAGGTCGCGGTGCTCGGGCGGCGCGACGGCGAAGATGCGTTCGAGCGGGATGATCTCCGCAACGCGATCGACGGTGTCCTGAAGCAGCGTGCGCTCACCGATCAGCGGCAGGAACTGCTTGGGCTTCGCGCGCCGCGAGAGTGGCCACAGCCGCGTGCCCGCGCCGCCGGAGAGGATCAGCGCATAGAGTCGGGGCAAAGCGCCCTAGCGTCCGAAGTAGTCGAGGCGCATCGCCTGGCGGACCTCGTGGAGCGTTGCCGCAGCTTCGCGCCGCCCGCGCTCGCTGCCCGCGGCGAGGATCTCGTCGACGAGGTTCGGCTTCGCCGCGAGCTCGGCGCGGCGCTCGCGGATCGGCGTCAGGAACTTCTCCATCGCGACGAATAGCTTGCTCTTCACTTCGGCGTCGCCGACCTTTCCCTCGCGGTAACGCGACTTGAGATCGTCGACCTCCGCCTTGTCCGTGTTGAACGTGTCGTGGTAAACGAACACCGGATTCCCCTCGACGCGCCCCGGTGTGTCGGCGCGAACACGGTTGGGGTCGGTGTACATCGACCTGATCTTCTTCTCGACCGTCTTCGTGTCGTCGCTGAGGTAGATCGCGTTGTCGAGGCTCTTCCCCATCTTCTCTCGTCCGTCGATTCCGGGGAGAAGGCCCATGTCGGGGATCAACGACTCGGGGACCGGGAAGACCGGCGCGAAGAGCTCATTGAAGCGCCGTGCGACCTCGCGCGTGAGCTCGATGTGCGACTCCTGGTCGCGACCGACCGGCACGAGGTCGCCCTTCACGATGAGGATGTCCGCGGCCTGCAGCACCGGGTACCCGAGCAGCCCGTACGTCGGCTGTGCGAGACCGTGGTCGCGCAGCTGGTCCTTGAGCGTCGGGATGCGCTGCACTCTCGGGACCGAAACGAGCATCGAGAAATACAGGTGAAGCTCAGGGATCTGCGGCACGAGCGACTGAAGGATGTACGTGACCTTCTCCGGATCGACGCCGACCGCGAGGTTGTCGATGACGTCCTCGCGGATGTTCTGCTCGATCTCGGCCAGGCCGTCGAGCTTCGTCGTGAGCATGTGATGGTCCGCAACGAGGAGGAACGTCTCGTACGAGTCCTGCAGCTTCACGCGGTTCGCGAGCGTCCCGACGTAGTTGCCGACATGGAGGCGACCCGTCGGGCGATCGCCCGTCAGAATGCGCTTTCGCGTCTGCTTGGCCGCAGGCGCGGTCTTCGGAACGCTCACTTCCGCGGTCATGGGAACGTCATCCTAGCGTGCGCGCCAGCTCGTCGGTCACCAGTCGGGCCATCTCGTCACGCTTTCCGACGAAGAAATGATCGACGCCGCGCACCTCGGCGATGCTCGCCTTCGGGAAGCGTTCGCGCAGCGCGTCCGCTGTGCCGAACTGGTCGTGCTCAGCGGCGACGATGAGCGTCCCGTCGGGCACCGGCGGCACATCGTTGTCGCGTCCGGTCACCGATCGCAGCGGCAGACCGACGAGCACGAGCGCATCGACGCGTCCGCCACGGGCGAGCCACTTCAGCGACATCAGCGCGCCGAAGCTGTAGCCGACGAGACCGAGCGGTAGCGCCGGCGCGAGGGCTCGCGCGTGAGCGACCGCGGCGCCGACATCCTCCACCTCATCACGTCCTTCGCTCCAGGTGCCGGCGCTTTTGCCCACACCGCGGAAGTTGAAGCGCAGTGCGGACCAGCCGCGCTCAGCGCATGCCCGCGCGACGGCGGCGATGAGCGGGTTCCGCATCTCGCCACCGTGCGTGGGCAGCGGATGAGCGATCACGACGATCGCGCCCGGCTCGGTGTCGGGCACGCGGAGTGTGGCCTCCAGCCGCCCGTCGATGCGCTGCGCTTCCTCTCGCACCGGGAGAGTGTCGCGGGAACCCGCGCCGAGCGCCGTTGTATAGGCTTTCGATATGCGCGTGTGGGCCGCCGGCATCGCGCTGCTCCTCGTCACGGTCGTGTCTTGTCAGGCTGCCCCGTCAGGGGCGCCCGCCGGGCCCCTCGCGCAGGACCAACCTGCGGTGTCGCCCTCGGCCGCAGCCGCCAGCGGATCCGCGGCGCCGACACCAACGCCTTCTCTCGCCATCCCGGCGCAGAGCGCGCAGTGCGGTCAGCGGATCACCACGGACTTCGTGCTCGCGAACGACCTCAAGTGCAACGGGGACGCGTTCGTGATCAACGCCGATAACGTGACGCTCGATCTCGGCGGTCGCACCATCACCGGCCCCGGCATGGGCCGGCAGACCTGGCCGCAGCCGCAGCTCGACAGCGTCGGCGTGCGCACCGGAGGGCACGTCAATGTCACCGTCCGCAACGGCACGATCAGCGAGTTCTCCACGGGCATCTACTTCATCGACATGGAGAAGTCCCGCATCGAGGACGTCACGAGCCAGCGCAGCCGTTACGGCTTCTATATCCACGCCTCGAACGGCAACACCATCCGCCGCTCCACGGTCGTGGGAAACATCTACGGCCTGCATCTGCAGGACGCGAACGAGAACCTGGTCGAGGGCAACAACCTCATCCGACAGACCTACAACAGCCCGGGCGGCTATGGCATCTACCTCTACCGCAGCCAGAACAACCGCATCCTCGAGAACACCATCGAGAACAACGTGAACTGGGGCATCTGGTTCAGCGACGCACGCAACAACCGGGTCTTCCGCAACAACGTGTCCGGTAATTCGCCGCAGGTGAGCGACAACAACCCCGACGCCAACCTCTGGTACGACGCGGAGAGGAAAGAGGGCAACTGGTGGGCGGACTACAAGGGCACCGACGGCGATAGGGACTTCATCGGCGACACGCCGTACTCGATCCAAGGGCCGGGCGGCGCGGTCGACGCCTATCCCTTCTCGGAGCGCGACGGCTGGAAGAAGAAGCGCGGCGCGACGATCGACCACTATCAACCGCCGCTCGCGCGACCCGCGCGTGAGGTTCGCCTTGTTGTGATCTCCGGCGGCACGGTCGGCATCGCCAAGCCGCACGACGCAGCGCTGGCGATCTCACCGGTGCGCGCGACGTCGGCGGCGCTACAGACCGACGGTCGGACGCTTCTCGCTTTGGATGGGAAGACGCTGACTACGTGGGATCTCGTAGGCGGCGAGACGAGCACCCGGACGGTGGCGATCGACGGCGGCATCATCGGCGCGAACCGCGACGGCGTGTCCGCGCTCGTCGTCGGCGCGCGTGGCGCCCAGCAGATCGACCTCAGTACCGGCCGGCAGGAGTTCTTCTCGTACTCGAGCACGCCGCAGGAGCTCGCGCCGAGCTACAAGCACAACCACATCTTCGTCGCGACGCCGCGCGGGATCGACCTTCTCTATCTCAATCTTGGCGGCCGAACTCCCTACACGATCCCGCTCGATGGGCCAGCCGGCGCGATGTCGATGAACGGCTCCGGAACCCGCATCTACACCGCGATCCGCGGCAAGAACGTGATCAATGTCGTCGACACGGAGCAGTACGCGGTCGTGCAACGCATCGCGATCGACGGCGAGGCCACCGCTATTGCCGTCTCGCCTCGCGAGGACGCCCTCTACGTCGGCACCGCGAACGGCGTGCTGGCGATCGATCTGGGCAACGAGGGCGTTCGCGCCCGCACATCGTTCCTGGGCTCGGTCGTCGACATCGCGATCTCGCCCAACGCGGACGAGCTGTACGTCGCGCTTGCCGGGCTACAGCACGCGGTGGCGGTGCTTGACACCGCGACGCTGCGCACAGCGAACATCATTCCGCTCCAAGCGGATCCGACCAAGCTCATCGCCACGTCGTACTGAGTGACGCGACACGCGGGCTACGGTGCGGGCGGTCCGCGCCGATCCGTGGGTGGGGCCGCCGGAGTCGTCGTCACGAGCTTGGGCTCGCCCTCGAACCGGCTGATGACCACCAGGTAGTAGATGACGAACAGGATCACGGCGTTGACGATCCATCCGGCGAGACCGCCGGTCCCGAGCGCGACGATGAGGCTGCCGATCGCGTTCGCGGCGAGCCCGTAGATCACGAACCGCTTACCGTCACGAACTCCCTGGTACATCTTGTACCCGCCCCAGGCGACGAGCGCGGAGCCGGCCACGTTGATCAACGAGCCAACAAAGAACAGGGCGCCGGTGCCCGCGACTGCGGTGAGCGCGGAGACCCCGAGCAGACCGATCACGCCGAAGAACGTGCTGATGCCGGCGAGGATCGCGCATATCAGGCCGAGCGTCTTCGCCGGGATGTCGAGCTTCACGGGCGGGTCCTTCGCGAATGACGGATTCAGCAACATATCCATAAGTTCTCCTTCTCAGGCCGACGCCTTGGCGGCGGATGTGGACAGACTATCGACCCGGGCGATCGCTGCTATGGCGGACCGTCACGGGTCAGTTCAGCGTGGAACGCCGTCCGTGGGCGGATTCGGCGAATCGCGGCGCATCCGAAGCGTCGGGCACGCGTGAGAGACGGCCCTGAACATCGACGATGCTCCGCGTGCGGCGACCGGTGTCCTTGAGTCGGACCGGCTTCCACTCGTCCTCGACGAGCGCTTCGATCGCGTAGTCGATCTCCCGCCCTTCATCGAGGTCTGAGACGAGATCGAGCGGCGGCTCGAGCTGGAACTCCAGGTTGCCGTCGAGCGACACGATCGCCGCGCCGCTCACCGCAACGATCTGACCGTCACGATCCATGACACGGATACGCGTCGGGCTCTCGCTGCTCGCCGCGGTCTGAAGCTCGAGTCGAGCCCGCGGACCGTCGAGGTGAAGGCCCCACGTGAAATAGATCGCTTCGAAGAGCGGTGGCGGCGGGACTTCCTTCCCCGCCTGGGTCAGGGACGCGGCCATGGCGATCTCCGCGAGACGCTCGCGCAGCCGCGATATCTGGCGCACGAGCTGCTCATTCTGGTGCTCGCGTTCGCGACCACGCTCCGTGAGCGCGCGTACGGTGGTCTCGGCAACGTCGAGCCGGCTCCGCAGCTTGGCGAAGTCGCCCACCGTCCATTCGAACTGCTTGACCACGAGCTCGACGCGGCTGTCGGCGTCCTGAACCACGGCCTCGAGCTCCCTCGCGTGCGCCTCGTGGGCGCTCCGCAGCAGGCTGCGGCGCCCGGTCCACACGTACATCGCGCACGCGGAGATTCCCGCGGCGAGGCCTCCACCCAGCCAACCGGCGGGCCCGCCGTCGAAGACCGCGAGCGCCACACCAGCGGTTGCTGCGAGGGCGAGCGGTGCGATATGGCGAAGGAGGCGCGTGACGGGAGCGATGCCGTCGTACGGCGCATTCGTTTCAGCGCACAGACGGCAATCGTCGGCGCCTTTGGCCGCGGCATGCCCGAACTGGACTGGGATCACGCCCATCCCCAACACCCCCGCGTGAGATTCCATCGAACCGTGTTTCTCCGTGTCGCGGCGGGGTATCAGGTAGTACGCGGTACGAATTTCTGATTTCGAATCGCGACCGCCGCGTTACGCCCGGCGATACAGGCCGTCGCGCGTCATCACGACACGCCCCGCGAGGAGATGTGCGGCGAGCGTCGTCTCGATCGCCGCCCGCCCGCGCCCGGCACGGCGCGCGAGGGAGTCGAAGTCGAGCGGTCCCGTTGCGAGCGCGTCGAGAACAGCATCCGAAGGCGCCGCCATCGCGGCGAGGCTCGGTCGTCCCAGCGCCAGGAGAAGAGCGGATGCGCTTAACAGCGCCCGGGCGTCACCCGACGCGATGAGCGCGTTCGTGCCGACGGAGGCGACGGAACCGATCGGACCGGGGATGGCGTAAAGAGGTCGCCCCAGCCGGCGCGCGTCAGCGGCGGTGATGAGTGCGCCCGACCCCTCGCCCGCTTCGACCACCACGACCGCTTCGGCGAGCGCCGCGATCGTCGCGTTGCGCTTCACGAAGGTCCACGGCTGCGCGCAGAAGCTGGGTGGGTACTGGGAAACGAGCGCACCGCTCGCTCGGACGCGGGGCACGAGCGGCCGCCTTCGACCACGAACTGTCGCGAGGAACAGCGCGATCCCCTCGCCCAGCACGGCGGCCGTGCGACCGCCGGCGTCGAGCGCCCCGCGATGCGCCGCGCTGTCGATGCCCTGCGCGAATCCCGACACGACGACCACGCCCGCGCGGGCGCAGGTGCCGGCGAGCTCGCGAGCGACGCGCTCCCCGTACGCGGTCATCCGCCTCGTACCGACGATGGCGACGGCCCGCGTCGCAAGACACGCCGGGTCGCCGTCGATCCACAGCGGATCGGGCGGATGGTCCAGGGCCAAGGCCCGCGGCGGATAGGCGGCGTCGCGCGGGGTGACCGAGATCACGCCTCGGCGCGCAGCAGGAGCGCGAACGCAAGGTCGGCGGTGCGAATCTCGTCGCTGCCGGCGAGGTCCGCGACAGTTCGCGCGACGCGCAGCACGCGGTGGAAGCCGCGCGCCGACAGTCGGCGACCGCGCATCGCCTCCGCCGCCAGCGTCTCGGCGTCACTCGCGAGACGGCAATGGCGCCGCACTTCCGCAACGGTCAGCTCCGCGTTGCAGCGGCGGTCGGTCCCGGCGAACCGAGCCCGCATGCGCTCGCGCGCAGCGATCACGCGCTCGCGGACGATCCGCGACGGCACCCGGCCCTCCTCGCGCAGCTCCTCGTACGCGATGCGCGGAACATGGACGCGAAGATCGATGCGATCGAGCAGCGGCCCTGATAGGCGCGCGTGATACCGGTCGACAGCATCCGGCAGACAGGTGCATTGCACGGCGGGATCGCCGGCATGCCCGCAGGGACAGGGATTCATCGCCGCGACGAGAGTGAAGCGCGCGGGGTAGGTCGCCGCCGTGCCCGCGCGTGAGATCGTGACGGCGCCCTCCTCGAGCGGCTCTCGGAGAGTCTCGAGGACCGAAGGGGAGAACTCCGCGAGCTCGTCCAGGAAGAGCGCGCCCCCGTGGGCGAGACTCACTTCCCCGGGCCGCGGCGGCGAGCCGCCGCCGACGAGCGCGAGATGTGACGCGGTGTGATGCGGCGCGCGGAACGGGCGCGCGGCCAGGAGCGGACGCTCCGGATCGATGAGACCGGCGACGCTGTGCACCGCGCTCGCGACGATCGCCTCGTCGGGATCGAGCGCCGGCAGCAGCGACGCGATCGCACGGGCGAGAAGCGTCTTGCCCGTCCCCGGCGGGCCGACAAGCAACAGGCTGTGACCGCCCGCGGCCGCGATCTCAAGGGCGCGCTTGGGTGTCTCGTGACCCGCGATGTCGGCGAGATCGACGGGATGCGCGGGCCGCGGCGCGGATGCGGGTGCGGGAGACGGTGCTTGCCGCGCGCGTCCTTCGACGTGCTCGACGACGTCGCGCAGCGAAGTGAATCCGAACGCGTCGACGCCCAGTGCGGCGGCCTCGGCTGCGTTCTCCTGCGCGACGAACGCGGTGGACACGCCAGCGAGCGCCGCGCGTCGCACGCGAGCCATCACGCCGCG
>JANMSU010000389.1:0-1594 GCA_031389835.1 Chloroflexota bacterium | reverse complement strand
GCCGACATCACGCTCGGTGACGAACCGCGCACGCTCACCGTGGTCGAGACCGAAGTCGCTTCCTTCGGTCCGAACCCCGAAAACGCGCGCGCGTGGCTTGGGCGCCTTGCGCACGGGAAGGGCGAGGCCTGGATCAAGTTGAGCGACGGACGCGAGCTCCGCTTCGCGATCGGCGATGGCCCTCATGTGAGCTTTCGCGACCCGGCGCCGCCGCCGCCCTCTTAGGCCGCGGCGAGCACGTCCTCGCCCAGTTGGGTGATCATCGCGCCTGCGCGATCGCGGGGGAACGCGAGAAGGAGACGATCGAGACCGGCGCGCGCGTAACCGCGGATCTGCCCCTGGAGCTGGCGCCGCGAGTCTTCGTCGGCGCCGAGCTCCGCTCCGACCCAGTGCGACAAAGCGATCGGGCGCTCACGGTTCGCGTCGTCGCAGACCTGCCGCACCTCCGCGAGCGCCGCAGCCATCTCGTCTTCACCGAGCGGCGCACCCGCTGGCCCGCGCCGGCCGAGGTCGAACCCATCCGCGTAGCGCGCGGCGAGCCGCATCACCCGCGGGCCGCTGCCGCCGACCCAGATGGGCGGATGCGGATGCTGCGCGGGTTTGGGCGCGCACACCGCGTCGTCGATGCGGTAGTGCTTGCCGCGATATGTCGCGCGGTCACTGGTCCAGAGGCGTTTGCAGATCTCGAGCGTGTCCTTGAGTTGATCGACGCGGGCGCCCGCGGGTGGGAAGTCGTACCCGTAGGCCCGGTACTCCTCCGCCTTCCATCCCGCGCCGATTCCGAACTCAAAACGTCCGTTCGACATCTGATCGATGCCCGCGACGGTCTTCGCGAGGAGCGCCGGATTCCGGTACTGCGCGGCGGCGACGAGCACGCCAAGGCGGATGCGCGTCGTTTCGCGCGCAAGCGCCGCGAGTAGCGTGAGCGCCTCGAGGCAGTCGCGGTCGGGCACACCGACGGGTCCGCCGAAGAAGTGATCGCTGACCCAGAACGATTCGACGCCGACGCGCTCCGCCTCACGCGCGAAGTCACGCAGCTCCGCGTAGGGATGGCCCGCGGCGGGCGAGAAGATCAGCGCGATCTTCAAGGTCAAACGATGCTAGCCGTCCGCGGCGATGTGCTCCGCGGCCTCTCGGCCTAGGCGCGCGCTGTAGTTGGTGCCGCGGTCTTCGGGATAGATCTGCGTCGTGTTCGCGAGGTACAGACCACGCCGCGGCGACGCGAACGGAAGGATGCGATGCCGGTTGCCGACGCGTGGGATCGGCTGGGCGGCCTCCTCACGGAATGACCAGTAGCGGAGCACGTCCCGCCGGTCGAAGCGCGGGTTCATCTGGCCGAGCGCGTCGAGATAGTGATGCAGCAGCTCCTCGGTGTTCATCTTCGTGAGCGGGTCGCCGCCCGCGACGTAATTGGAGACGTACAGGTAACGCGCGGGATACCGATCGGCCGGGACGAGGTTGGTGTGCTCGACGAGACCGAGAAACGGCACGTTGGTGTCGGCGATGTTCGTCCAGTAGGTGGGGCTGTACTGACGGCGCAGCTCGAGGAGCAGGACGACCGCGGTCTCGTAGGTCCAGTCGTCGAGGCGCCGCG
>JANMSU010000353.1:0-6123 GCA_031389835.1 Chloroflexota bacterium | reverse complement strand
AGCGGCGTTCGTCGGCGCGACCGCGACCCTGTGGTGGGCCGCGCCATCCGTTCCGACAGTGGCGCGCGCCGGCAACATCCGGGACGCGCTGCGCTGCCCGAACTGCTGGTGGACAAGCCTGCAGCACGCCGCGGGATTCGGGATGGGAATCGCGTCCGGCACCTGGATCACCGTGTACCTACTGCGGGAGTTCGGTCTGCCGCTCGAGCTATCGGGCCTGCTCGGCTCGCTTCTGCTGGTGCTCGCGGTGCTCGGCCGACCGCTCGGCGGTTTTCTGCTCGCACGCGAGCACGTGCCCACGCGGCGCGTGATGCGCTTCGGTGATCTCGCGATCGTGGTCGGCGTCGCGCTGCTCGCTCTCCCGGATCGACCGCTGCCGGTCGCGCTCGGTGGCGCGGTCCTCGTGGGGATCGGCGTGGGTCTTCCCTATTCCGCGGTGTTCAACACCGCGGCCGCATCGCTGCCGGCCGCGCCCGGCGCGGCGCAGGGTCTCGCGGCGATCGGCGGCACGGCCGGCGTCATGATCGGCGCTCCGGCGATGGGATACGCGGTGCAGACCTTCGGCTTCTGGGCGGCGTGGCTCTTCGTCGGCGCGGTGGCGGCGATCGCGTTCGTCGGTGCTTCGTTCATGCGCGGCGAGGAAGAGCTGTAGTTGGGTGGGGCTATCGCGTGGACCGGACGCAGGCTCAGTCGAGCTGCGCGGTCGCGACCTCCTGCCTGACACGCTCGATGCTGCCGTCGGCCTGCAGCGCTTGGAAGATCGCGACGACCTCAGGATCGAACTGCGCTCCCGAGCCCGCGATCACCGCGGCCATGCCCTCTTCGATCGTCCACGCCGTCTTATATGGACGCTTCGACGTAAGCGCATCGAAGACGTCCGCGACCGAGACGATGCGTGCCGCGATCGAGATCCCGTCGCCCTTCTTCCCGTCGGGGTAGCCACGCCCGTCCCACCGTTCGTGGTGCTCGCGCGCGATCGCCCTGGCGGTCTCGAAGAAGCGCGCCGAACCCAGCATCACCTCTCCGTCGATGCAGTGCTGCTTGATCACTTCGAACTCTTCGCTCGAAAGGTGCTGCTCGCTCTGAAGGATGTGATCCGGTGTGTGGATCTTGCCGACGTCGTGCATGACGCTCGAGTAACCGAACTCTTCGACGATCTGCGCCGGTAGACCGAGACGGGTCCCGATCGCCTCGACGTACTTGCGAACGCGCAGCAGATGCGCGCCTGTCGTCTGATCTTTGATCGTGGCCGCCAGAAGCAGGTGGCTGATGCCCTGCAGACCCGTGCGCCGGAGCTCCTCGTTCGCGACGCGCTCCGCCTCGAGGGCCGTTTCGAGCTGCTCGCGACGTTCGCGCTCGCTCCGCAGCATCGTCGCGAGGTCCTCGGCGTAACGCGTGCTCTGCCGCTCGAGCAGACGCATCTCGCGAAGCTTCGTTTCGAATTCAAGACGGACGGCCTGCTCGCGGCGGTACACCTCGGCGAAGTCGCTCGCCATGCGAACGGCCTGCGAGTTCGCTTGATCCGCGACGCGGATCGCCTGCTGGAGCAGCTGGCGAAAGACCTCGCCCGCAACGGTCGAGCTCGCCGGCGGCATGATGATGCGAGGAGAGACCTCGATCACTTCGATCGACATCCGCTCAGGCTTTTCCTCTGACATCGCTGGATCAGCTGTGCGCGAGGATCCCGCGGATGGTGTCGATGAGCTCGAGCGGTCCGAATGGTTTGGTGAGGTACTGCGTGGCGCCGACGGAGAACCCTGTCTTCTTGTCGCTCTCGCTCTCGTGCGCGGTCAGCATGACGACTGGGATGTCCTTCGTTCCAGGCTCGGACTTCAGCTGCCGGCAGACCTCGAAGCCATTCGGCCCGGGTCCCATGTCGACGTCGAGGAGGACGAGGTCCGGCTTCTCGGAGCGAGCGAGCTCGAGCGCCTCGGTGCCGTTCTTGGCCTCGAGGATCGTCCAGCCCTGCGTGGATAGGGTGATGCGGACCATCTGACGGATGGGCACCAGGTCATCGGCGATAAGGAGCTTTGCCATGCGTCGGATGTTAGACGGGTCCTGCGTCATACGACCCCCCTCCGTGGGGACTTAAGCCCCACGAGCGAGCGCTTTCCCCCCGCGTGGGGAGGTCGGACCCTGGCGCGTCCAGGAATCGAGGGTCACCAGGCCGAGACGCGCGGCCTCCGCGACCGCCTCCAGACGGGAGTGCGCGCCAAGCTTGCGAAGCACCGCCTGTACGTGTGCGCGGAGGGTCGCCGTCGAGATACCGAGGGAAGCGGCCGCGGCGGCCGTACTCGCGCCGCTGGCGAGCAGATGGAGGACCTCGAGCTCGCGCGGCGTGAGTGGCTCGGTCGCGGTCGCGGGCTCGGTGCGCTCGGAAAGCAGCAGGCGCTGGAGCTCGCTCGAAGAGAAGAGGACCTCACCGGCCGCCGCGGCGCGCACCGCACCCACGACGTCGCTGAAGCCGCGCTCCTTCGTCAGATGCCCGGCCGCGCCGGACCTCGCGACGTCCGCGAGCGTGAATGCGCTTGGATCGCCCGTGAGCACGACGATCGCGGCCTGCGGCTGCGCTGTGAGCACGGTGCGCGCGAGGTCCGCGCCCGTGCCATCAGGTAGGTGGTAGTCCGCGAGAACCACGTCCGGCCGCGCTTCATCGAGCACGGCGACCGCGCTACGAACGTCGTGCGCCACAGCGACGACGTCGATGTCTTCGGCGGAGCGCATCGCGACACGCAGCAGCTCCGCGAAGAGGCGTTCGTCGTCGACGATCATGACGCGGATCGTTCCGCTCATTGCTCGACTTCCTGACCAACACTGGTGCGGACCTGCGCACCGAGCGCCGCGACGACCGCGGGGTCGATCTCGCCGCGAGCCACGGCGCCCTGCATGATGCGCACGGCTTCCTGTTCCGACACGGCGGCGCGGTCCGGACGATCCGCCAGGAGCGCTTCGAACCGGTCGGCGACGCTGACGATGCGCACCTCGAGCGGGATCTTCTCGGCGGTCAGACCGTCGGGGTACCCCTGGCCATCGAGACGCTCGTGATGCCAGCGAACGATCGGCAGGATCGGCGCGAGCGGCGTGACGTGTTTGAGGAGCTCCTCACCCAGCAGCGGATGCCGCTCGATCGCCTCGCGCTCGTGCGCCGTGAGCTCGCCGGCCTTGTGCACGATCGGCGGCGGCAGCTTGGCGTTGCCGACATCGCGGAGGAGCGCTCCGAGGCGGATCGTGCCGATCGCGACCTGATCCAGCCCGAGCACTTCGGCAATGAGCACGGCTCGCGCCGCCACGCGCTCGCCATGACCCATCATCAATCGGTCGTGGGCCTCGAGCGAGGTCGCCAGTGTGATGAGGGCGTCCGCGGCGGCACCCATGTCCCGCACCAGACGCATCTCGCGCACGAGGAGCTCAGCGTGCCGTGAAAGATCGCCATCGAGCCGCGCGAACTCGGCGGCCGGCGTCTCCGACCCCCGCGCGACGACGAGGATGGCCGTGCCCGCATCGGCGAGACCATCGTCTGGTCTGGCGCCCTCGTCGATCAGAACAAGGTCGACGGCCTCCGACCCCCCGTTGGCGATATCGAATTTCGCGGCGAGCAGCTTCTCGGCCGTCGCTCGCCGCGCTTGATCCTTCAGGGTCACCGCCGCGACCGGTCGAGCGCGCTGCGGACGTATCACCTGGGGCTCCAGCCGCGGCGCTCGCGCGTTCCGCGCCTGCAGCAGGACCGCGTCGATGCGCGCCAGCAGCTCCGCCGCGTTCCACGGCTTCGTCACGTAGTCGGCGGCGCCGCACGAAAGGCCACGTACCTTGTCGACGACCTCACCGCGGGCGGAGAGGAAGATCACGGGGATGTGAGAGATCGCGCCGTCGCTCTTGATACGAAGGCAAACGTCGTAGCCGTCGGTGTCGGGCAGCATCACATCGAGCAAGACGAGATCGGGCACGATCTCGCGGACCAGCGCGAGTCCTTCGCCGCCGTCCTTGCCGACAGCGACCTTCATGCCGTTCGCCTGGAGGCGGCGCTGCAGCACGTCGGCCGAGGCGGGGTCGTCCTCGACGATCACCACGCTCGTCGCCTTCTTGGCGGTTCCGGGCAGCGCCGACACCGCGAGATCGGTCATGGCGTGAGGTCCTTCTGCTCTTCGCCGAGAAGGTGCCGCATCGCCACGACGAACTTCGACGGACGCTCGTTGACCATGTGATCGCGGATATACGAGTAAAGCTCATCCGCCCAGCGCGGCAGCTCCCGGAACCACTTCACCTCGATCACCACGCCGGGCTCGCGCGCGATCACGGGTCCGATGCGACAGGGCATCGAGCTCGCGACGTTCGCGACCCAGGGGACGGCCAGGTACATGAGGTTGTGATCCGCGGTGATGCGCATGCTCCCGTCGGTCGCCGAGTAAGCGATGCGGTTGTATTGCGTGATGACGACGGGCCGCACGCCGCTCGCGATCGTCGCATCGGCGCGCTCCACCAGCCCCTTGTCATCTCGGGGCAGCTTCTGATCGCCGCGAAGATACGCGGGGAGGGACACTGTCGGCACCTCGTAGCGCTCCTTGAATGACGTGCTCGCGGAGTCATCCTTCATCTCGAAGTAGACCGACTCCCCTGCCAGGATCTCGCTGGGCCGGGTGCGGTGATACTCGCGGACACGGAGCTGCAGCGCTTTGCCGGCCTCGGCGGCCCGGAACACTCCCCAACCGTACGTGTCGAGGTACGCGGTGGTCGACCACTGATACGGCCGGTCGTCGCGATCCAGGCCGAGGTACGTCCCGCTTGTGCGGAGCGCGAGACGAGCAACGGACTCGTTGACCAGGAAGCGGTGCTCGTTGCGGCGCGCGGTGTCGCTGCCGGAGTCTAGGACGATGTCGAGGTTCTTCATGCAGAAACCGGCGCGTGGTCAGCCGCGGCCGACGGCAGTGTGAGGTCGATCATGGCGCCGGGCTGACCCGCATTGGCAACACGGATGGTGCCACCGTGTAAGGCGACCGCGAGACGGCAGAACGCGAGACCGAGCCCGGTGCCGCCACGACTCCGGCCGTTGCCCCCCTGATAGAAGCGGTCGAAGACGTTGGGGGCGTCCGCGATCGTGATGCCCGGACCGGTGTCTGACACGCGGATGAGCACGAAGTCGGTGCCCTCGTCGGCCTTCCGAGCGTCGATGTGGACCTTTCCTCCGGTGGGTGTGTGCCTGACCGCGTTCGCGAGCAGATTCGTGAGCACGCGGACGACGAGACCATCATCCACGAAGACAATGGCATCGCCGACCTCGCTGGTGACCGTGATGCTCTTCGCTCGTGCCTCGGGCTTCACCTGCGAGACGCTCTTGCGGGCAAGCTCATCGAGGCGGATCGCTTGCGGCACGGCCTCGAGGCGGCCCTCCTCGAGCTTGTACACATCAAGTAGGGCATTGACCATCCGCAGCATCTCGGAGACGTTGGATTCGGAAAGGCCCAGCAGCTCGGAGAATTCCGGTCGCGACGGATCCAGCTGCCCCATCCCGACAAGCTGCAGGAAGGCGACGACGCTGTTCGCGAGGTTCCGGATGTCGTGGCCGAGCATCCCGATGAGCTCCTGCCGGGAACGCTCGACCTTCTTCAGCTCCTCATTGCTCGCGCGCAGCTGGTCCTGCAAGTGCTTCGTGAAAAGCGCGCTGCGCACGCGAGCCGCGAGCTCGACCGGTTCGAATGGCTTGGCGACGTAGTCGACACCCCCGGCCTCGAAGCCCGTTACGACATCGTCGGTCTGGTCCTTCGCCGTGACGAAGATCACCGGGATCGCCGACGTGCGCTCGTTCGCTTTGAGCCGGCGGCAAGTCTCCCAGCCATCGATGCCCGGCATCATCACGTCGAGCAGCACGAGATCGGGGCGCTCCCGATCCGCGATCGCGAGGGCCTGCTCGCCGCTGGAGGCGCGCAATACCGCGCAGCCGAGAGCCGCGAGTCGCCGCGAGATGAGATCGAGGTTCGCGGGCTCGTCGTCGACCGCGAGCACCGTGCCCAGGCGCTCGACCGGCGCGGCGGCCGCGTCGGGCCGCCTCGTGCCCACGGCCAGTGGCGCACTCTCGGGGAGGAAGCGAGCCAGCACCGCCCGCAGCTCGGCCGGCGCGTACGGCTTGGA
>JANMSU010000322.1:0-2229 GCA_031389835.1 Chloroflexota bacterium | reverse complement strand
ACACCGGCGGCTTTTTCGCGCGCGCAGGCGGCTCGCTCATCGGCGCGAGCGAGGCCCGCTCGCGATCCGCATACACGAAGAGCTTGAACACGGTCTCGCAGCGCAGGCACTTGACACGGACCACCCACGCCGCTTCGAGCCGGCCGAGAAGACGGATCTCGGAGCCGGAATGGTTGGCGCCGCACATGCTGCAGTCGTAGTTCTTGGCTTGCTCGCGAAGGCGTTTCAGGATGTTCATCCTCTTTCGAGCATAGCCGAGCCCGCGGGCTCCAGGCCCAGGCGCCACGCGAGGAACGAATACTGGTCCGAAAGATCGTCGACCTGTTTGTCGAGCGGCTTGCCGATCCCGTGCCCGGCGTCGCGGTCAACGCGTAGCAACACGGTCGAGTCGGGGTCCTCGGCAGCCTGCGCCTGCAGCAGCGCGGCCATCTTGCGCGCGTGCATCGGATCGACGCGGCTGTCGCCCTCCGCCGTGGTGAAGAGCACCGCCGGGTAGCGAACGCCATCCCGAACCTGGTGATACGGCGAGTACGCGCGCAGCCATCGGTACTGTTCGGGGTCCTCGGCGCTGCCGTACTCGGCGATCCAATAACGCGCGATCAGGAAATTCTGATAGCGCAGCATGTCGAGCAGCGGGACTGCGCAGTAGACGGCGCCGAAGAGGTCTGGCCGCTGGGTGAGCGCAGCCCCAGTCAGCAGTCCGCCATTCGAGCCGCCGGTCACTCCGATGCGCTCGGGCCGCGTCCATCCACGCGCCACCAGCGCCTCGGCCGCGGCGTGAAAGTCATCGAACACGTTCTGCTTTCGCTCGAGCATGCCTCCCCTGTGCCAGCGTTCGCCGTACTCGCCGCCGCCGCGCAGGTTCGGCAATGCGAAGAGCCCGCCCGCTTCGACCCACGCCGCGGCGCCGGCGATGTATTGCGGCGTCCGCGACACGTTGAATCCGCCATATCCGTTCAGCACCGTCGGCACCGCGCCGGTCGGCCCGACATCGCGGCGATGAACGATGAACATCGACACGGCCGTGCCGTCCTTCGACGCGTAGGTCGTCTGCTCCACCACGATCGTCTCCGGATCCAGCCCGACCGGAGCTGGGAGACGGACGACCTCGCGTACTGCGCCGCTGCGCGCATCGACGGCGAACGCGATCGGGGGCACGGTGAACGATTGATAGGTAAAGGCGACGAGGTCGCCAGCGTGATCGCCATTCACGACTTCGACCATCCCGAGCCCGGGCAGAGAGACGTCGCGCTCGTGTCGACCGTCCTTCGTCCACAGCGACACGTGCGAGATGGCGTGCTCGAGCGTGACAACGGCCACGTGGTCCCGCGTCACGTGGAATGCTTCGAGCGCGTGTTCGCTCTCGGGCACGACTGTTTTCCATCGAGAGCGCTCGGGTGAGTCGAAGTCCACGCGAACGACCCGATAATTCGGCGCCTCGAGGTTCGTCCGAAGCCAGACGGCGTCGTTCCTCGGGAATCCCTCGCTGATCCCCTGCTCGCCTTCGGCGACCGACCGCAGACCACGTTCTGGCGCGCGCCGATCCAGCAGATACAGGTCGCTGCTCGTCCAGCCTTTGAAGGCGTGGAACAGGACCCAGCGACCATCAGGGGATGTTCGCGCCCACACGATGTCTTCCTTCGGCCGCCCCTCACCGAAGACCGTCTCATCGTTCGCCGGATCGTCACCCAAACGATGGAATCGAACGCGCCGGTGGTAGTGCTCGTCGCCGGGCGCGACCGACCCCGGCGCGGGATTCACCGCGTAGTAGAAACCATCGCCTGCCCAGGCCACGGTCGACCGCTGTGTGTAGGGGATGCGATCGGGGAGCTCGCGTCCCGTGGCGACTTCGATGACATGGAGCGTCGACATCTCATCGCCGCCGCGCGACAGCCCGTACCCGACATACCGCGCATCGGGCGACGGGTAGTACCAGTCGATCGCGACGAGACCCGCCGCGTCTAGAGCGTTCGGATCGACCAGCGCGCGATCTGTGCCATCAATAACGTCGCGGACGTAGAGGACCGACTGCCGCTGCGTCCCCACGCGCCGCGTATGGAAGACGCGGCCGCTCACGGGGCGAGGTGTGTCCAGGAGTCCGACCGCGAGAAGCTCGCGTAGTCGGGTCGCGAAATACTCACGCTGCGGCAGGGCGCCAAGGGCCGCCCGCGTTCGAGCGTTCTGCGCATCGGTCCACGTCCGCGTGCGCTCGCTTTCAGTTTCCTCGAG
>JANMSU010000317.1:0-7526 GCA_031389835.1 Chloroflexota bacterium | reverse complement strand
CGCGGGCTCGGTCCCGCGCCCGCCGGCGAGCGCGTCGGCGACGCCGCGGTGCAGCCGCTTGCGCTCGCGCACGAGCAGGTCGTCGTACACGACCTCGCGCGTGAGGGCGTGGCGGAAGGCGTATTCATCCCGCCCGCCGGTGGCCTCGCTGACGAGCTGCTCCTCGATGAACTCGCGCAGCTGGGCCTCGAGCACGCCCTCCTCGATGCCACGCACCTGCCGCAGCACCTCGAACGCGAAGCGATGCCCGATCGCGGCGGCGGCCGCCAGGGTGGGGCGCGCGTCGTCGGAGAGACGCTCCACGCGCGCGCGCACGGCCTCGCGGATCGAGCCGGGGATCTCGAGCTGCTCGATCGGCTTGCGGTGCCAGCCGCTCTCGTCGAAGTACACGCCGCCGGACTCGACCAACGCCTTGAGGAGCTCCTCGGTGAAGAACGGATTGCCCTCGGACCGCGCGTAGATCGCGTCGCGGAACTCGTCGGTGATGCGCACGTTCACCTCGGTCTGCGCGAACGTCGCGCGGATCAGCTCGGTGGTCTCGTCGGGCGTGAGGCGTTTCAGAGCGATGTCCGTCACCAGACGTTCGCGCTGCAGCTCGGCCAGCGCGCGCAGCAGCGGATGCCGGCGATGCATCTCGTCGCTGCGGTAGGTCGCCAGGATCGTGACGCGCGCGTCGCGGAGCTCGCGCGCGAGGTGCTTCAGCAGCTCGAGGCTAGCCTCGTCCGCCCAGTGGAGGTCCTCGAGGACGAGCAGGACCGGCGACTCGCGGGCGAAGGCGCGGAAGAGATGCTGGAAAGCGACAGCCAAGCGATGGCGCTCGATACCGGTTGTTGCCCCCGCACTGCCGAGGCGACCCAGCTCGGGAAAGAGCTGCGCGAGGTCAGGTGCGCTCCGCTGCAGGACGCGGCCAAGCTCGTCGCGGTCCAGACCGCGAAAGCCTGATCGCACAGCCGAGATGAAGGGCGCGTACGGCAAACCGGCGTCGGACTGATGGGTGAGACCCGCGAGCATGCGGAAGCCGTCGGCCGTGGCGTGCTCCTGCGCGCGCCGCACGAATGCGGTCTTGCCCACACCGGCCTCGCCGCCCAGCACAACCGTCTGACCGTCGGCGGTCTTCGCCGCAACCAGCGCATCGACGAGACGCGAGAACTCCGCCGCGCGCCCAACGAGGACCGGGCAGAGAAACTGGCCCGATGGCGCCGCGATGCGCGGGCGGGCCGGCGCGGGTCCCGTCTCCTGCGGCGCCGCGGGCTGCGCCTGGTGCCAATCGACGGTCCACGCGCGGATCGGCTCCGCGACGCCCTTGAGCTCGAGCGGCCCCCGCTCCGACATCGCGATGCTCCGGCTGGTACGGACAACGCCGCGCAGCGTGTCGCTGATGATCAGCTCCCCCGCGTCGGCCTTCCCTGCGAGGCGACTCGCGATGTTCACCGCGCTTCCGACGAACTGGTCGTCGTAAGCGATCGTCTCGCCGGCGTGAACGCCGACACCGATCCGCAGTGGCGCCGTGGGGTCGCGTGCGTTGCGTACGTCGGCGGCGCGGAGGATCGCCACGGCGCAATCGAGAGCGACCGACGGCGCCTGGAAGACGACATAGAAGGAGTCGCCTTCGGTCTTGACCTCGGCGCCGTCGTGACGGGCGACCTCGCGACGAACGAGCGTTCGGTAGTCGCGCAGTAGACGCGCGGCTGCCGCGTCACCCTTGGCCTCGACAAAACTCGTGTAGTCACGCAGGTCCGAGAACAGGAAGGCCCGCGTTGCAGCGGGCTCTGTTTTCTTTCGCTGCGTTCGTGGCGGCTGGGTGCGTGGCACCGCGCGATTCTAGGCGGCGACGCCCGCCCTATTGATGGCCATCAGTCGCTCAGAGCGCGCGATAAGATCGTCGATGTCGAAGGGCTTGGCGAGGATCTCGTGAACTCCGACCCGCGCGCACGCGGTCTGCGCACGCTCCGGAAGCCCCGTGAGGAACAACACCGGCACCGCGTGCCAATGCGCGTCGCCGCGCAGCAGATCGAAGACGTCGAGCCCATTCAGACCCGGGAGCTCAACGTCCAGGATCAGCAGATCGGGACGCCGCGCGGTGACGGAGTCCATCACAAGAGCACCATTCGCGACGACGTCGATCTCGACGTCAGGTCGCTCCGCGAGAGCCTGGCGCAGCACGTCCGCGATGTCCGGATCGTCCTCTGCGATGAGGACTCGTTTCACGCGACGAGGAGTGCCAGGATCCGAAGGAAGAGGCGCTCGCTGACGCAGACCTTACAGGTGCACATGGCGGCCCTCTTATGCACCCACCATGCCACCTGGCACGTCCACTGCTCTGACAAGCGGGCATGAGGACCGGAGGGCTGCTGGGTGCCATGGCATCCGCGCTTGTCTCGTTCGGCAAACGGATCGGTGCGCTCGCGCAGTGGAGCTTCCGATCATCCGATGAAGAGCTGCCTCCACCATCGCCGCCGCCGCCCGGCCCGCCACACGGACCGATACCGGCGATCGACCTTCGGCGCGACCCGCACCGCGGCGAGGTGCCGCCCGGCGGAGGCGTGCCCCCCGCTAGTTAGGGACGGCGGCCCGGCGGCGAGGTACGCGGCGATTGCGTCCTGTCACTACCCCGCGGCGATGTGTTGTTCGCGGGCGTGGTGCCCTGGTTCTCGCTCTCGCTTTTGTCTTTCTTGTCCTTGGTATTCGGCGTGTCCTTGCGCTCTTCCTCGGTCGCACGGTCCACCGAGTCCTTGGCCTTATCGGAAAGCCGCGCCCGGAGGTACTCGAGCACCATCTCGTGCTTCTCGCGCGCAGCGTCGGCGACGTCCTGGGCGAGGTCGCTCTTGTCGTCTTCGGGGGCGGCCTTCTGGAGCGCGTCGACGGCGGCACGGAAACGTGTCACTGCCTCCGCGTACGCCTCAGACGCCGTTGGCGCCTTGTCATCGCGAGAGGCGACCCGTTCGAGCTCGCTCAGCCGCTCGTCTGCGATCTCGGAGAGCACGCGGACGCGCTCGACATCGTCGAACGTGAGCGCGACACGTACCTCTTCCATTGCGCGCTTGAGGCCGAAGGTGAGATCGCCGGGGACGCTTCCCGCCGCGGCCGACCCGGCGCCGATCGTCAGGACCAGCGCAGCGAGACCAGCAGCGAACGCGGGTCGCAGCCACGCGGTCCATGCCGTGTCACGACGCTTCGGCACGAGAATGACGGCAGCCTCGCGCATCAGACGCGCGCGCAGCTCGCGACGGAACTCGTCGCGGATGCGCGGATCGGGGAGTCTTTGCTCGCTCAACCCAGTGCCTCACGGGAAGGGATCAGCAGACGCAGCGCACCGAGCGCGCGGAACTGGATGCCGCGCACTGTGCCCTCGCGCTTTCCGATCAGCTTGGCGATCTCGTCGGTCGTATAGCCCTCGAGGAAGCGGAGGACGATGACCTCCTGCTGGAGCGGTGTGAGCTGGCCGAGGGCGGTGCGGAGGGTGTCCTTGTCGGAGCCGGCGAGGACCTCGAGGTCAGGGTCGACCGCGTTGTGCACCTCGGGGTGCAGGAGCGCGTCCTCGAACGAGACCTGTCGGCCGCCGCGGCGGACGTGGTCGATGACGGCGTTGCGCGCGATCCGGTAGAGCCAGGCGAGGAACGCCTGACGTGGCTCGTACTTTGGGATCGCTCGCAGAGCCTTCATGAACACATCACTGGTGAGGTCTTCCGCCTCGGCGTCGTCCCGCACCCGGTAGTACACGTAGCGGTAGACGGCCGTGAAATGCCGGTCGTAGAGCGCTCCGAACGCTGCCGGATCGCCCTGGGAAGCTCGAACGGCAAGAGCGGCATCCTCATCCTTTCCACCATGCGTAACGGTCGTCAGGAGGGGGTCGTTAGGAGCCATCGCTCACTTCAACGAGGCTAGATAGGCAACTAGAGCGGCCAGATCCTCGGATGAAAGGTCGTTTGCGAGGCCTCTGGGCATCGAGTCCGGGTAGCCGGTTACCAGGTACGCCCCCGGGTCGGTGATCGACTGCAGCAGGTACTCCTCCGCGCTCATGCCCGGCACCCTCTTGCTGCCGAAGGTGCCCGCCCGATCGAGGGCAGGACCGACCGGTCGGAACAGGTTGGAGATGCTCGCTTCGTGGCAGGTCGCGCACCCCAGCGTGCGGTACACCTGCCGGCCGCGCGCTATCGGATCGGTGGCAACGGGCTCCGGCGTGCAGGCGATCGCCGCGAGAACGACCGCGAGGCTGCAGAGCCATACCAGCCGCCCCATCATGCGGCGCGTGCCTGACAACGCATCGCTCAACGATGTCACGGTCGTGCTCGACGATCGCGCGGTCCTTCGGGGGATATCCCTCGAGCTGGCGCCCGGTCTCACCCTGCTCCGCGGTACGAACGGCGCGGGAAAGACGACCCTCCTGCGCGCCTTCGCCGGGCTGGTGCCGCTGGCACGCGGTCGCCGGAACCTGCACGGCGGCCAGCCCCTGTACATCGGCCATCGTCCGATGCTCCTGCGCGGTCTCACGGCCCGGGAGAACCTCTCGTTCCTCGCCGCTTTCCGCGGTGCCGCAGTGACCGACGTTGCCGAGACGCTCCGGAAGTGGGGGCTGGGCGACGAGATGGATCGCCCGATCGAGCGGCTATCCGCCGGACAGCGGCGTCGCGCAGCACTGGCGCGTCTCGAGACCGAGCAGGTCCCGCTCGTCCTCCTCGACGAGCCGTTCGCCGACCTCGACACTGACGCGCTGGTTCGCTTGCGAGCCGCGCTCAACACCGCCCTCGTCCGCGGTCAGTCGGTGCTCATGGCGACACACATGCATCACGAACTCGACCAGGACGCCGTGCATCGCTACGTCATCGACGACGGCGCGCTGCGCGAGACATGAAGGTGAACGCTCTCGATCGCGCCCTGCTCGTCGCGGCTCGCGAGCTCGCCGCCGAACGTCGACATCCCGACGGACTGGTCGCCGCGCTCACGTTCACGGGATTGCTCGTGCTGATGGAGAGCCTCGCGTTCGGACCGGGTCAGGCGCGACAGCCCGGTGTCGCGAGTGCGCTCTTCTGGATCGCGATCCTCTTCGCCGCCACGCTCGTCGCGACGCGCTCGTTCGACCGTGAGCTTGAGGACGACGCCATCGACGCGATCCTCGTACTCGATGGCGGTCGAGAGGCGCTCTATGCGGGGAAGGTCGTCGCCATCGCGATCGTGCTCGCCGTCGTCGCGCTCGCCGCGGGCGCACTCTCGTTGCTGCTGCTCGATCTCGATGTCGCTCTCGCCGGACATCTCGTGCTCGTCGGCGTCCTTGGGATCATCGCGTTACCGCCGGTGATCGTGCTGACCACACTTCTCGTGCTTCGCGTACGCGCGCGCGTCGCGATGGTCCCGATCCTCTCGTTCCCGATACTCATCCCGCAGCTCGTCGCGTGCACGCAGGGCGCGTCGGCGGCTCTCACCGGCGACGCTCCGGTGGCCCTCGGATGGGCCGGAATCCTCGCGGCCTTCGCGCTCGTGTACGGGGTCCTCGGCCTTACCATCGTTCCTGCGGCCATCGAATGATCGAAACGACAGCAGCGCCCTTCCCCACCATTCGCGTCCGGCCTTGGCTCGGTCGGCTTGCGATCGTTGGCTCAGTGATCGCGACCTTCATGGCCCTCGTCTGGGCGCCGACCGACGCGGTCCAGGGCGACGTGTACCGGATCCTCTACGTGCACGTCCCGCTCGCGTGGCTCGCCTACCTCGCCTTCTTCGTTGTCTTCCTCGCGAGCCTCGGCTGGCTGTGGACGAAGCGCCCGTGGTTCGACGCTCTCGCCGTGGCATCGGCGGAGATCGGCGTCCTCTTCACCGGTATGTTCATCGTCGCGGGATCCATCTGGGCGAAACCAACGTGGGGCGTGTGGTGGACGTGGGATCCGCGTCTTGTGACCACGGCGGTCATGTTCATGATGTACGTCGGCTACCTGCTGCTGCGCTCGCTGTCCAACGACTTCTCGCGGCGCGCGACGCGCGCGGCGGTACTCGGTGTCATCGCGGTCATCGACATCCCGATCGTCCATCTGTCGGTGCTGTGGATGAACTCGCTGCATCAGCTGCCCACCGTGATCCGCGCCGGCGGCAGTCCCTCGATCGACGCGTCGATGGGCGTGACGCTCCTCGTAAGCGTGATCGCGTTCACGCTCGTGTACTTCGCGTTCCTCGCCGAACGCATGTCGATCGAGCTCGACCGCCAGCGCCGGATGCTGGAGGCGCGTTCGTGACGGAGAACCTCGGCTTCATCGTTGCCGCGTACGTCCTCGTGTGGGGCGGCCTCGCGGTGTACCTCATCTCGCTCCGCCGGCGCCGTGGGAGTTGACTCCATGGGAGCGCGCCGCGTCCTGCTGATCGCGGTGCTCGCCGCCGCGGTATTGATCGGCTTCGTCGCGATCCAGAACCTCCAGGTCTCCGCCGTCTACTACCTCACGCCGACCGAGGCGCGCGACCGCGGCGTCCCAGCCGGCACCGCCGCGCGACTTGGTGGTCAGCTGGAGACCGGCAGCCTGCGCTACGAGCCGCAGACACGCGATCTACGCTTCGTCATCACCGACGGCACGACGCGTGTCACCGTGATCGGCACCGGCGCGCCGCCGTCCCTGCTGCGCGAGGGAGCCGGTGCCGTCGTCGAAGGCACGTTCGCCGCTGACGGCACTTTCCGCGCGACGCAGGTCATCGCCAAGCATGACGAGGTGTACGCGCCCCCGCCGCCCGGGGCGACCCCGAGCCACCGGGCCCCATGAACTTCTCCTTCGCGGACCTCGGCGCGGGCGCGCTTCGCGCGGCGCTGCCGCTCGCGATCTGGGGGATCGGCGCCGCGGCCTACGCGGCCGCGAGACGCGACGGTCGAGCGCTCGCGAGCGCGCGCTGGTCCGCCCTCATCACGTTCCTGCTCGTCATGCTCGCCGCGCTCGCGATGGTCGGCGCTCTCGTGACGCACGACTTCACCGTCCTGTACGTCGCCCGCAACAACGCGCTGGAAACACCGCTCTTCTTCACCGTCATCTCGCTCTGGGCCGCGCTCGAAGGATCGATCCTGCTCTGGACCGCGATCCTCGCGGGCGCGACCGCGTACGTGGCATGGCGCGGCACGCCCGCGCTTCCCCGCCTCGCGACCACCGCGCTCGCGGTCTTGTTCGCGATGTGCGCATTCTTCCTGGTGCTGGTGACCACGCCCGCCGCGGACCCGTTCATACGCAGTGAGATCGTGCCGCCGAACGGGAACGGTCCCAATCCGCTGCTGCAGAACCATCCGCTCATGGCCCTGCACCCGCCGCTCCTTTATCTCGGGTACGTCCTGTTCTCGGTGCCCTTCGCGTACGCGATCGCGTCGCTCATCCTTGGTGAGGGCGGCAACCGGTGGCTCGTCGCGACGCGGCGCTACGCGCTCGTGTCGTGGGGCCTTCTTGGCGTCGGCATCGTCGCGGGCTCGTGGTGGTCGTATGCCGTGCTCGGCTGGGGCGGGTACTGGGCCTGGGATCCGGTCGAGAACGCATCGCTTCTTCCATGGCTGACGGCCACGGCTGCGCTCC
>JANMSU010000313.1:0-6835 GCA_031389835.1 Chloroflexota bacterium | reverse complement strand
CCTCTTTGCTCGTAACGCGCAGGAGGTCGCCGACCTTGGCGCGATCGCCCGACGCGTTGCCGAATCGACGGAGATCCCGTTCATCGTGGCGCAGGACGGTTTCCTGACCACACACACGCTCGAGAACGTGCGCCTGCCGGAGGCCGCGCTCCTGCGCGAGTTCGTCGGGGATCCGCGCGCGCACGTGCGTTCCTACTTCGAACCGAAGGACGCGCTTCAGACCGGCGTCGTGCAGAACCAGGACGCGTACATGAAGGGCAAGATCGGGCAGCGCGCTTTCTATCACCGGCTGGCGGAGGAGCTCCGCGTCGCGATGCACACGTGGACCGATCTGACCGGGAGGCCGTACGGATTGATCGACGCCTACCGCTGGGAGGATGCCGAGACGATCGTCGTGTCGATGGGCACGATCGCGGACACCGCTGTCGCAGTCGTGGACGAGCTCCGGCGCGCCGGACGCCGCGTCGGCTGCGTTGCGGTCACCAGTTTCCGCCCGTTCCCGTCCGCGCGGCTGGCGGCAGTGCTGCGTGGCGCGCGAGCGGTCGCCGTAATCGAGCGCACCGACGAGCCCGCGGCCGCCGACAATCCACTCACTCGCGAGGTCAAGGCGGCCCTCGCCGATGTCGCAGGGAGTGGCGCTCGCATTCCGTTGGTCGGCTCCGTCTCGGCCGGGCTCGGGTCGCGCGACGTCGCCGCGGGCGATATCGCGGCGGTGTTCCGCTGGCTCGAGAAGCCGCTCGCGAGCGATCAGCGCTTTGCGGTCCTCGGTATCCATCACGCGCTCGCTCTCGAGCGCATGGACCTCGAGATCCGGACGAAGGGCGCCTACAGCCTGCGCGGTCATTCGATCGGCGGCTTCGGCTCGGTAACGACGAACAAGCTGCTCGCGGTGCTCGCCGGCGACCTGTTCGGCGCGTTCGTGCAGGCGTACCCGCGCTACGGCTCCGAAAAGAAGGGGCTCCCGACGGCGTACTTCCTGACCATCGCCGAGGAGCGCGTGCGCACTCACGCCGAGCTCGACCGCGTCGACTTCGTGCCCGTGCACGACGTCGCCGCCTTCCGCAGCGTCGCGCCGCTCCGCGGACTCGTCGACGGTGGGACCGTGTTCGTGCCAAGCCCCGTGGCGGATCCAGAGCGTCTCTGGGCGTCGCTGCCGCTGTCGGTGCGTACGGAGATCCTGGCGCGGCAGATCCGCGTCTTCGCGCTCGATACCGCGGCGCTCGCCCGTAAATACGCGCCGCGTCCCGAGCTGCAGGTGCGCATGCAGGGCGTCGCGCTCGTCGGCGTGTTCCTGCGCGTGTCGCCGTTCGCGCAGCGCGCCGGACTGGACCGCGAGCGTCTGCTCACAGCGACGAGGGGCGCGCTGACCCGCTTCTTCGGGAAGCGCGGCGCAGCGGTGGTGCACGCGAATCTGGCCGTCGTGACCGAGGCCTACGACGGCGTCGTCGACGTGACAGCGGCGATCGCCGCGGCGGCGTCGAATGCTCCGGTAGAGGTGGCGATATGACCCCGCCCCGCCTCTTCGACGTGCAGGCGTATGTCGATTACTTCAACCGGGATGTCGTGGGGGCGTATCGAACGAACACCGATGTTGCGCTTCCGGCGGACGACAACGTGGCTCGCAGCATCGTGCCACCCGGGACGGCGGCGACACGTGACTTCAGTCACCTAGCGCCGCGCATCCCGCAGTTCATCGCCGACCGCTGCGTCGGCTGCATGAGCTGCGTGAACGTGTGTCCCGATACCGCGATCTTCGGTGTCGCCTTGCCGGAGAGCCGCGTGAGCGAGCGCATCGAGGCCTTTGCCGAGGTAAAGGACGCGGCGGCGAATGCTGCCGACACGGCGCGCTCACACTTCGTCGCCACCCGCAAATACGGCGATGTGCCGGCAAAACGCGGACTCGAGCCGGCTCTCTTCGGGATCTTCGTCGATCCGGTGCATTGCAAGGGGTGCGCGGAGTGCGTTCAGGTGTGCACCGCGCTCGAGTACAACGCGCTTGAGATGGTGGAGAAGGACGCGGACGCGGACGAGCCGACACTTGCTCGCTACGAGCGCGATATGCGCTTCTTCCGAACGCTGCCGCTCACGCCACCGGAATACCGGAGCGAAAAGGCGCTGGCCGACCTGATGCTCGGCGAGCATGCGATCGGCTACGTCGGTGGCGCGGGCTCGTGCTCCGGCTGCGGCGAGGCGACCGCCATCCGCATGATGGTTGCGGCGACGCGCCAGACATATGGACCGGAGGGCATGGGCATCGTCGCCTCCACCGGCTGCAACACGGTCTTCGGAAGCACGTACCCGTACAACCCGTACCTCGTCCCCTGGACGAACTCGCTCTTCGAGAACGGTCCGGCGGACGCGATGGGCATCCGCGGGCGCTGGGACCAGGCCGGCGAAACGGCACGTCGACTGTGGGTCATCGGCGGCGACGGCGCGATGTACGACATCGGATTCCAATCGCTCTCGCGCATGATCGCGTCGGGCGCTGATATCAAGGTGCTGGTGCTGGACACGCAGGTGTACTCGAACACCGGCGGGCAGGCATCCACAGCCTCCTTTGGCGGCCAGGTGACGAAGCTCTCGGCGTACGGCAAGACGCTGCACGGTCGACCGGAGCGTCGCAAGGAACTCGCGCGGATCTTGATGGCCCACGGTGATGTGTTCGTCGCTCAGACGACGCCTGCGCATGTCAACCACTTCTATAAGGCGATCCTCGACGCGAACAGCTATCCCGGGCCGGCCGTTGTCGTCTCGTATGCGCCATGCCAGCCGGAGCACGGGATCGCCGACGATGCGTCGAGCCAGCAGGCGAAGCTCGCTGTCGATTCGCGCGCGTTCCCGCTCTTCGTGTACGACCCGCGCAAGGGCTCGACCTTCAAAGAGCGCCTCTCGCTCCAGGGAAACCCCGACCCAAAGGCGGATTGGTCAACCCTTCCCGATGGCACGACTGTCGACTTCCTCGCGTTCGCGCGCACCGAGGGCCGGTTCGCACCGCATTTCGCGAAGGACGGCGCGCCAAGTGATGAGATCCGCGCGACGCAGGATGACCGGCAGCAGAACTGGCGCACATTGCAGGAGCTGGCGGGCGTGCGCGCGTGACGACGCTCGGCGACGCAACTCCGTAAGGGGCGAACGCCGTCGTGGTCGGGCCCGTTCGGCCCTACTTAGGGCCCGCCGCAACGCCGAGACTCGAGAGTGAAAGTTGGAGGTGTGCCGTGGATTTTGGAGGAAAGGTCGCGATCGTCACCGGAGGCGCGAGCGGTATCGGCGCGGCGACTGTCGAGGCGCTCTGTGACGAGGGAGCATTCGTATTCATCGCCGACCTGTCGCCTGACGGCGAGGATCTTGCCCGTCGCCTGACGGCGCAAGGGAAATGTGCCCGCTTCGTGAAGCTTGACGTTACCGACGAGGCGGCGTGGAAGCGTCTGGTCGCGGACATCGTGAGCGAGCTCGGTCACCTCGACATCCTTGTGAACAACGCCGGCATCGGCACCTTTGAGGACGTCGAACAGGAGACACGGGCGGGCTGGGACAAGGTGATCGCGGTCAACCAGATGGGCGTATGGCTGGGGATGAAGCACGCCGCGCCGGCGATGCGCGCGGTAGGTGGCGGCAGCATCGTCAACATCTCCTCGATCTTCGGCGCCGTTGGTGGGTTCGGCGGCTCGATCGCGTACCACGCGTCCAAGGGTGCAGTGCGCCTCATGACAAAGAACGCGGCACTCCGCTACGCGAAGGAAGGCATCCGTGTGAACTCGGTACACCCGGGCTTCGTGGACACACCGATGATCGTTGCCGTGAAGGGCACGCCGGTCGAACAGATGATCCTGCAAAACACGCCCCTAGGGCGGCTCGCGACCTCGAAGGAGATCGGCGACGTCATCGCATTCGTGTCCGGTCCGAAGGCTTCGTACATGACCGGATCCGAGATCTACGTCGACGGCGGCTGGACCGCAGCGTAGTGGTGAACGAACGGATCGGGACAAGCCCACCGAACGCATCAGTGACGACGGGCCTCTTCGGCCCGTCGTCCTCTTTTTCGCGGGCGTGGTCCGCCTAGGCGCGGACGCCCATCATCCTGGCGTGCTCTGTGAGACGCGGCCGACGTCGCTTGAGGGCGAGCGGTCGCGCGAAGTGGCGCCCGCCTCGATCTGCCGCGCGACGTATGCGGCGTCTCGCCCGACTCCTCCGATCAGCAGTGACGTGAATGCGTATTGGAAGAAGCGGCCGACGAAGTACAGACCGGGTGCGCTCTCGACCACGCCACGGGTCTGCTTCGGCTCGCCGTCCTCGTCGAAGATCGGAAGGTCGATCCACTCGAGCGCGGTGCGGAAACCCGTGCACCAGACCACGTTCGCGACCTCAAGTACCCGTCCGTCCTCGAGCAGTGGCGAACCGTCGCGCACGCCGATCGTGCGCGCGACGCGCTCAACGCCTGCGTCCGCGAGAGCTTTCTCGCTGATGCGCTCGACCGGGGCACTCGCGTGGAGCATCTTTGAGCGCGCCTTACGGCCCACCGGCGTGTCGATCGTGAGCACGTGCGAGACGATCGGCCAGATCAGGGCTGTCATGAGTGGAGAACGCGAGGGACCAACAGGCATACGGCGCAGCCGTCCCGACAGCAGCGTCGGGTGTGTCCGCGACAGGTCGAGCGCGATCTCGGCTCCGGAGTTGCCCGCGCCCACCACGAGCGTCGGTCCCGTCAGCTGTGATGGCCGTCGGTACTCGCTGGAGTGCAGCTGATTGATCCTGGGATCGAGATCGCGGGCGAACTTCGGAACGCTTGGAGTGTGCTCGTGGCCCGAGGCGACAACGACGTGGTCGGCCTCGAACTTTCCGTGTGCTGACTCCACGATGAACCGCTGGTCCGACTTCGATACGCGTGTCACGCGCACGCCCGTCCGAACTGGAAGGTCGAAATGCGAGGCGTAGTCCTCGAGGTAATCGGCTACCTCGTCCTTGGTCGGGAAGTACCAGCCGGAGACCGGAAAGGGCCGGCCGGGCAACCCGTCGTATCGCGCTGGCGAGAACACCCGCAGCGAATCCCAGCGCTTGCGCCAGGCATCTCCAACGCGCTCGTTGGTGTCCAGGATCACGAAGGATCGACGGGCTCTCGCGAGGTGATATCCGACCGCGAGTCCTGCCTGACCGCCGCCGATGACCACGACCTCGACGCGCTCGATGTTGCCGTCCATCTTTACCCCCATCTCGCGTCTCGCTGACGCACCGCGAGGATGGTCGACCGAACATCGCGCCGCATCGGACGAACCGACCATTCCACCACGCGTGGTTCGTGGGTGGTTCTGTGTACGTCTACACGAGTCCGTGCTCATACGCGTACGCGGTGGCGCCGGCGCGCGATGAGACGGCGATCTTGTCGTAGATATTGCTCACGTGACGGGCCACGGTCTTCTCGCTGATCACAAGCTCAGCCGCGATAGCGCGGTTCGTCTTCCCTGTTGCGACGAGCACGAGGACCTGTATCTCGCGGGCGGTCAGGCCGGCCTGCGACGCAGCGCCCTTCGCGGTCTCCGATAGGTCCTCGACGCGAGCGAGGTCCGTCGTGGCGCCAAGCTGCAGAAAGACCGATCGTGCAGCGTCGAATTCCATCTCGGCGCCGTCCTCATCCTTGAGGGCACGGCATGCGAGGCCCACCAAGACCCGGACGCGCGCGGCCTCGTAGGGAGCTTCAAGCCGACGCCATGCGGTCCACGCGAGACGCAGCTCGGACAGGGCGGCGCGGGCGTCTCCCTCAGCGAGGAATACCGCGCCTCTCGCCTGGGCGCGGACCGCCTCGAGAAGTGGTGCCCGGTGCTCCACCGCGATGCTCGTGAGCTCGTCGGCCGCGCCGCGCGCGCCCGGTACGTCGTTCGCCGCGAGCAGCACCTCGACGTACGCGAGCAGCATCGTGGCCCGCGTCGCTCGATCGTGCTTCTCGTCTATCACCCGGCGCATCGCCGTCTGTGCCGCTTCGACCTGCCCCTGAGCCAGCCGTAACTGCGCCAGACCGGGTTGTGGCGTTCTTCCCAGCTGGCTCGCCTGGCGGTACGCCTCCTCCGCTTTCACGAGATCGCCGCGCAGCCGATGAAGCTCGGCCTGCTGATAGAACGCGGCTCCCGCGGCTGGATGTCCAGGTGGAGCGGATAGTCGCTCACACGCGCGCAGCGCTTCCTCCATCGCGTCTGGCCACGCTCCGTGCAGCTGCATGATCTCAGCGCGGAACACCAAGCACGGCCCGCGGAAGGCCACGAGGTCCGGCTGAGATTCACACCATCGGCTGAGCGCGGCCGTCCACTCCTGCGCTCGTTCCAGATCGAAGATGCCCTTCCAGGCTTCGATCGCACTGCAGTAGAGCGCGCCCACGACGCTCGGCGATACCTGGCCCGATGTGATCCCGACCATGGCCTCGTCGATGAGCGCGACGCCCTCAGCGGTGCGACCCGACCCGATCAGCGCCCGGCCGCGACCGTACTGGGCCATGGTCGCCAGCTCCGCGTCGCCGAAGCGGTCCGCGATCTCAGCCGCATTGCTGAACATCGTGTACGCGGTCGCGAAGTCCTCCTCGTCAACAGAACGGATCGCGACCGGCAAGAGCAGGTAGCCACGTTCGACACAGTCCAAGTGCCGCTCGTCGAGCACGCGAGCGGCCCGAGCGAGCCAGCCGAGGCCCTGAGCGACCTCGCCCGCATTGAGGTGCTGGAAGCCCACCCAGAAAGCGCTCCGCGCGGCGCGCGGCGCATCGTCGAGGCGCAGCGACTCGTGATGGGCGCGCGCCCCGACGTCGGCGCTCTCGGCATCCCTGCCGATCAGGAATGCGGCGAGCGCGAGCCGCTCG
>JANMSU010000285.1:0-4782 GCA_031389835.1 Chloroflexota bacterium | reverse complement strand
GTTCTCGCCGCGCTTGCGATGGTCGGCGCTCTGGTCACGCACGACTTCCGGATCCTGTACGTCGCGCGGAACAACGCGCTCGAGACGCCGCTCTTCTTCACAGTCATCTCGCTGTGGGCGGCACTCGAGGGTTCGATCCTGCTCTGGACGGCGATCCTCGCCGGCGCCACGGCGTTCGTCGCCTGGCGCGGCACGCCCGCGCTCCCCCGCCTCGCGACGACCGCGCTCGCCGTCCTGTTCGCGATGTGCGCTTTCTTCCTGGTGCTGGTGACCACGCCCGCCGCGGATCCATTCATACGCAGCGAGATCGTGCCGCCGAACGGGAACGGACCGAATCCGCTGCTGCAGAACCATCCGCTCATGGCCCTGCACCCGCCACTCCTCTATCTCGGCTACGTCCTGTTCTCGGTGCCCTTCGCGTACGCGATCGCGTCGCTCATCCTGGGTGAGGGCGGGGATCGATGGCTGGTCGCGACGCGGCGCTACGCGCTCGTGTCGTGGGCGCTGCTCGGCGTCGGCATCGTCGCGGGCTCGTGGTGGTCGTACGCCGTGCTCGGCTGGGGCGGGTACTGGGCCTGGGATCCGGTCGAGAACGCGGCGATCATGCCGTGGCTCGTCGCGACCGCGTATCTGCACTCGGTGATGGTCGAGGAGAAGCGGCGCCTGCTCCGCAGCTGGAACCTGTCGCTGGTGATCGCTACGTTCGCGCTGACGATCCTCGGCACGTTCCTCACGCGCAGCGGCGTGGTCAACTCGGTGCACGCGTTCAGTCTCTCCGCCATCGGACCGCTCTTGCTCGGCTATCTCGTCGCGATCGTCGTGCTGTCCGTCGGTCTGCTGCTCTGGCGCCTGCCGATGCTGCGCGACGCGGGCTCCATCGGAGGGCGCCTTTCCCGCGAGGCGATCTTCCTCTTCCAGAACGTCCTCTTCGTGGCCGCGACGCTCACGATCCTCCTCGGCACCCTCTATCCGCTCATCGCGGAAGCGCTGAGCGGCGCGCAGCTCTCGATCGGACGGCCGTACTTCGATCGCGTCGAGGTGCCGCTCGCGCTCGCGCTCTTGTTCCTCATGGGCATCGGCCCGCAGCTGCCGTGGCACGGAGCGTCGCGCGCGACGCTCGAGCGGCAGTTCACCGCGCCCATCGTGGCCGCCGCGGGCGGCGCGCTGCTGGCCGTCGCGACGGGACTGGGCGGCGCATACGCCGTGCTCACGTACGCGCTCGCCGCGTTCGTCGCGGCAACGGTGGTCCAAGAGTTCGCGCGCGGGATCCGCGCACGCCGCACGCTGCACGGCGAGAGCGCCGGCACGGCGTTCGCGAACCTGCTGCGCCGGAACGGCCGCCGGTACGGCGGATACATCGTGCACGTTGGGATCGTGCTGGTCGCGGTCGCTGTGGCAACGAGCCAATCGAAGACGATCGAGGTCGAGCAGACCGTCACCCGTGGTCAGAGCTTCGAGGTCGCCGGCTACACCGTCGTCTTCAACGGCCTTCGTGACGTGGCGGAGCCGCAGCGCGATCTGATCGTCGCCGATCTCACGATCACTGGCACCGGCACCGAGCAAGAGCTCCACCCGGCCATCGTGTTCTACCCGAACGCGACGCAGGCGGTGGGCTCGCCAGGTATCGCCGCGGGGCTCGGCGATGACGTGTACACGATCCTCACCGCGTACGACACGACCGCGCAGTCGTGGGCGACGATCCGTGTCCTCGTCATCCCGCTCGTCTCGTGGCTCTGGCTCGGCGGCGCGGTCGTCGGCCTCGGCGCGGTGGTCGCGGCCCTGCCACAGCCAAAAAGGCGCGAGGCGACACGTCCACTGGTCGAGGCGCCCGCCACGGTGGGCGACTGATGCCACGCTGGCTGCGCTACTCGATCGTACTGGGGATCGCGGCACTGGTCGTCGTTCTCATGCTGGCGTTCCAGCGCGACCCTCGCGATATCCGCACCGGCACAGTCGGAAAGCCAGCCGCCGCATTCTCGCTCGATAGGCTCGATGCGACTGGCAAGGTCACGCTCGGGGACCATGCCGGCAAGGTCGTGGTGATCAACTTCTTCGCGTCATGGTGCCTCCCCTGCAAAGAGGAGAACCCCGCGCTCGTGCGCGTCTGGGAACGTTATCGCACGAGCGACGTCGTCCTCATCGGCATCCTCTATCAGGATTCGCTCGATAACGGCCGCCGTTACGTGCGCGACAACGGCGTGACCTGGCCGACCGCGACGGACGCGGACGGCCGTATCGCGTTCGCCTATGGCGTCTTCGGTATACCCGAGACATATTTCATAGGACCGGACGGTGTGATCGCCGGGCGACACATCGGTCCGATCGATGAGGCGACGCTCATCGCGGCGATCGAGAGCCTCAGACCGAAGGCAACGCGATGACAAGAGAGCGGGCGCTCATCCTCGTCGCGTTGCTCGCGATTCTGGGCGCGGTCGCATGGAGCGCACGACCGCACGACGCAACGGCCGGGGAACGCGTAGACCGCATCAGCAGTGAGCTTCGGTGCGTGACATGTCAAGGTCTTTCCGTCAGGGATTCATCCGCGGCGAGCGCGCGGCAGATGCGGGAAGTCATCGGGCAGCGGGTCGCCGAGGGCCGGAGCGACGATGAGATCCAAGACGAGTTCCGTTCGTCGTACGGGGACTGGGTCCTGCTCTCGCCTCCTGCGTCGTCGTGGACCGGTTTGATCTGGCTCGTCCCGCTCGTCGCTCTCGCGGCCGGTCTGGCCGTCGCGGTCGGCCGGTTGCGTCCCGGACCTCCCGAGACGGTCACGGCATCGCCGCGCGAGCTGACGGCGCTCCGAGAACGGGTCGCGCGTGAAGAGGCCCTGGATCTGCCGCAGGCGGATGGCGCCGAATGACATATCTCCTGTTCACGACGCTGTTCGTCGTAGGACTCGCGCTCGCAGTGCGTCCGCTGCTCGCGCGGCGGGAGATCCCGTGGCCGATCGAGACGCCCGATGCCCACGACGACGTGGCTCGTGCGGTCAGCTCCCTGCGCGATCTCGAGTTCGCGCGCGCCGCGGGCACCATCGCGCCGGCGGACCACGCGCGACTGCGTGGACTGCTTGAACGCAGCGCGTTCGTGCGCGAACGGGAGCAACGATCTGTTCTGGCTCCGTGGCGGACGATCGCACTCGCATCGCTGGTCGCGGGGATCGCAGTGGTCCTCGTCGTCATCGAACTCCCGCGCGCCGCGGGTGACCGCGCTCCGGGGCAGCCGATCACCGGAACGGTGCCGGTCACGACGAGCGTCGGACAGCTCGAGGCCCGCGCGAGAGACCTCCCCCGCGACGTGCCGACGCTCCTCGCGCTCGCGGACGCGTACGTGGGCGAGGACCGCGTGACCGAAGCGGTCGCGACGTATCAAGCCGTCCTCGCCATCGACAAGGACAGCGTCCCGGCCCTGAATGGGATCGGTTTCGTGCTCTTCCGCTCCGGCGAGCTCGCGGGAGCGCGCGTCGCCGCAGACCGAGTGCTCGGGCTGCGCCCTCGTGATCCCGACGCACTGTTCCTTAAGGGATTGGTGCACTACCGCAGTGCGGAGTGGCGCGGAGCGGTCGACACCTGGGCGGTGTTCCTCGACGTTGGAGAGTTCCACCCCGCCGCGCCGATGGTGCGCCCGCTGTATGAGGATGCGCGAAAGAAGGCGGGGCTCTAAGCGCTGACAGATCAAGCCAAACGACGAGCGCGCACGCGGCAGGTCGTCTAAGATTTATCGATGACGGGACTCCCCCGTCGGTCACGGCGGCTATGGTGTAATGGCAGCACTAGGGGTTGTGGACCCCTCGGCGGCGGGTCGGAACCGCCTAGTCGCCCCGTAGATCGCTCTACAGAATCACTCACCCCGTTGACACGGCCTCGCCAATCGACGTAGATGCACTCATCGACGATCAAGATTTCTTCTGGCTGATCGGGATCCTCGAAGGCGAGGGCACGTTCATCGCCGATCCACCTTCGGGCCGAGGGATTCCTGTCGTTCGAGTGTCGATGACGGACCGCGACGTAGTCGATCGGGTGGGAAGGCTCATCGAGCGCGCGGTGATCCCGGTTCGCAAGCGTCGTGCGCATCACAAGATCCCTTGGGTCACGACCATCAAGGGAGCACCGGCTGTGTCCCTCATGCGAGCGGTCTATCCGCAAATGGGCAGATTCCGCCAAGCGCAGATCGAAGTGCGATCGCGTCGTGGCATGGACACCGAGCGAGATGGTCTCGCCCGGCCGCGCGTTGCGCCGCTAGCGACTGCTCACGCGCGGGTGCCCGCCGTGGACTTTGCGCGCGCCACTATGACCGCTGGTGGAAGGCGCGGCGTCGCGGACAAACGTCCGAGTTTGGTCCGGTTGAGCCTCCGGCAAAAGTCTTCGGCTCGATCGCCGACGGCGCAGAGATCGACGAAGCCCGCACGCTCGCATGGATCGCTGGATTGCTGGAGGGTGAAGGCACCTTCTCCGTGAATCGCCAGTCGGCTCAAATCGCCTATCCGGTAATCAGTCTGAGGATGTGCGACGAGGGCATCGTCGCGCGCGTCGCGCGTCATCGGAGCGCCAGGCGTTTGGCTCAGAGAGCCGGAGCAGGATGGCTGGAGCCCCACATTCGTTGCCGCGATCACCGGTCACCACGCGGCGACATGGATGCGACGACTCCGGAACTCCATGGGGATTCGACGCACGGCGGCTATCGACAAGGCACTCGCGCAATACCACCCGATCCGTCTCGTGGATCCACCGGCTACCTGCGTCGTCCCCGGCTGCGGCGAGCCGCACCGCGGACGTGGTCTCTGCC
>JANMSU010000270.1:0-3106 GCA_031389835.1 Chloroflexota bacterium | reverse complement strand
CGGCGTTCAACATCGTGGTGCTCGCTGCGGACGGGTCGCACGCGGCCGCGTCGAATCGCAAGGACCGCCGCTACGCATGGCAGCGCACCGATATGGATGCACCCGAGACGCCGGCGCGGAAGATCGTCCGCCGCTCGGGCTAGCTCGACGTGCCTTTCGCGGGCTTCGCCGCGGGTGTTGTCGCGACGCGTGCGCGGTAGATGCTCCAGGCGAGGCCTGTGAGCGGGACGGCGAAGAGCGCGCCGACGACACCGGCGACCTCCACCCCGACCAGCACCGCGAGGAGCGCCGCGATGGGATGCAGCCCCACCGCGTTCCCGGAGATGCGTGGCACGAGCAGGTGGTTCTCGAGCTGTTGGATGGCGGTCGCGGCTAACACCACCCAGATGACGAGCGGGAACGGCTCGGTCAGCGAGACCAGCGCCGCGACAGCGCCTGCGACGATCGGACCAGCGATGGGAACGAGCTCGAGGATGCCCGCCAGAACGCCGAGGAACACCGCATACGGAACGCCAAGCACGAGGTACGCGATCGCCGAAATGGTGCCGATGATGAGACCGAGAAGAAGCTGCCCGCGGATGTATCTGCCGAACAGACGCGCCGCTTCGGCCTCGATCCGCCGGAATTCTGCCTGCTGCTTGGCGGGCACCACGCCATTGACCCACCGCCTCACGGCGGGCGCGCTCGCGAGGAAGTAGATCCCGAGCACGAAGACGATGAGGAAGTCGAAGATGCCCGCCCCGACGCGCAGCGCGGCGGAGGCTGCCTGTTGAGACCAGCCGCCGACGCGCGCGCCGACCTCGGTGCCGATGCGCTGGCGCACCTCGCCTGAGATCTCGATACCGGCGATGTTGATCGGCTCGTTGCTCGACGCCAGCTCCACCACGCGCGGCACCTCGCGCGCGAGGTCGGCCGTCTCCCGAACGAGTGGCACGGCGAGGGCGACGATCGCCCCCACGACAACGACGAGAGCGATGAGTGCCGTGAGCAATACCGCTACGGAGCGGCCCGTCGCGCGCGCGATGCGTTCGACGAGAGGTTCGAGAACGAAGGCGATGATGATGCCGAAGACGACGAGCACGATCACGTGCGCGAGCTGCGAGAACGCTTCGAAGATCAGCCGCAGCGCGACGATCACCGCGACCACCGCCGCGGCCGCGATGAGCACGCGCGTCACCCACCAGCGCGCCAGTGGCGCGCGCCGCTCCTCCAATCGCTAGAGCGCGCCGACGGCCGACTGGATCTTTGCGGTCGCCTCGCTTGCGGGCGTGCCGGCCGGGAAGTAGATCGGGTCGCCGAATACGACCTCCACATCGCCGCGCCAGCCGTTCGACCGAGTGGGCTCCCATTTCCGGTCGCCGTGGTCGAGCACCGAGACCTTGTTGATCTTCAGCTTCTTTGGCACGACGGGCGTCGGGCGCTCGACCGCGATGAGACCGGTGCCGGACTTGAACGGCTGCATCGGTCCGCCGACGGTCAGCTTTCCTTCGGGGTAGATGAGCACCGAGAACTGGCGGTCGAGTCGAGCGCCCAAGAGCTCGAGACTACGTCGGATCGCGCCCTCGCGCGCGAGCGGGAATGCGTTCGCGACGATCGACGAGAAAAATCCGTTCAGCTTGTTCCCGAAGACGTCGTCCGCGGCGGCGGCGACCGCGAGCTTCCACCGCCACGAGAGCGGGATCGCCATGAGGATGATGCCGTTGTCCCAGTGCAGGCAGTGATTCGGCGCGAACATCACCGGTCCGCGCAGGCCAACGAGCTTGTCCTTCCCGGTGACCTTGACCTTGTAGAAGATGTGCACGAGCGGGTAGATGAGCGTCTGCTGCAACAGCAGACCGAACGAGCGCACGAGCGGGCTGAGCGGCCAGCCGTAGATGCCGGTGTCGCGCTTGATGTCGCGCGCCGCGGCGACCATGCGCTCCAGCTCCGCGACCGTTGCGTTCGGCTCAAGCGCGGCTTCATCGACGTACGCGCCGAGCTCCTCCTCGATCGCACCGAGCAGATCGACACGCGCGAGCGAGTCGAGACCCAGGTCCGCTGAGAGCGTCGCACCCGGATGCACCGCCGCCGGCGGCACGGTCGCCACGGCAGCGATGAGCCGCTCGACCTCGCTGAGCTCGCGCGACGTCGCCTGATCGCCGACGGCCGCACGCGCCTGCTCGACGCGGCCCATAGTCAGCAGCTGATCGATCACCAGGCGCTTCTTGACCTTCTGCGTGGGCGTTGTCGGGAACTCGTCCTCCGGCCAGATCGTCCAACCGCGGATCTGCTGGCTGCCGGAGAGCTTCGTGTTCGCGTCCCGAACGATCGCCGTGATCTGCTCGCGGTCCCTCAGGAGGAACACGCCGTGTACCTGGATCTCCTCGCCGGGACGCTGCAGACCGACGATCGTTGCGATCGCTGGCCGCAGCGGTGTCGCGACCGCTTCGATCCGTGGATCCGCGGCCAAGGTGTTCTCGATGTCTTCGGGGTAGACCTTCGTGCCGTCCGCCAGGACGATCATGTCCTTCTTGCGACCGCGCAGCCACAAGAAGCCATCTTTGTCGAATGTCCCGAGATCACCGGTGTGGTACCAGCCGTCCTTGTCGAGGACGGCGCGGGTGGCGTCCTCGTTCTCCCAATAGCCCTTGAAGATGTTGGGGCCGCGCGCGAGCACCTCGCCGTCCTCGGCGACCTTGACCTCGACGCCCGGCAGCGGCGTGCCGACGGAGCCAAGGCGGTTCAGCTCGACGCGGTTGAAGGTCAACGCGGGCGAGGCCTCCGTCGTTCCATAGCCCTGGAGCACATCGATGCCGAGCTCCCGCCAGGATTCGCCCAGAGCGGGGTCCAGCGCGGCACCGCCGGACACGATGTACTGAAAGTGGCCGCCGAACTGACGGTGCACGCTGAAGAACACCACGCGGCGGAGCGATAGCGGCAGCCGTCGCGCGACGCGACGGAGCTTCGCGAAGAGCTCCTTCTTCCCTTGCGCCTCGGCGCTGCGCTCGATCGCGAGCATCAGCGACTTCACCGCCGCCGGTGTGATCAGCACCATCGTGACCTTGCGCTCCTTGAAGGTGCGGCGGACCACCGCGGGCTGGCGGCTGGTCGGATAGATGACCGAGGC
>JANMSU010000257.1:0-5299 GCA_031389835.1 Chloroflexota bacterium | reverse complement strand
GTTCTCGTCGCGTGGAAAAACGCTTACGAAGATCGGGTGCTTTTCCCTCATAAGCCGAACTATGAACGGCAGGTTGGCGATGAGGTCGCCGCACCAGTCCTCCGCGAGAACTAGGACGCGAAGCGGCTTCGGCAGCGCCTTGAAGGTCTTCACTGTCGCAGGGTCCAGGACGACACGGTCCTCGTTCTCGGCGAAACGCTCCTGGTTCCGTGTCATCGCGGCCTTGAACGCGTCGTACGTCATGCCCTTGTCCCAGCGCGCGCGGTCAAGCGTCATGTCGTCCCTCCACGTGGAATGTATCCGTGTTGATGGAACACGCTTCGCGTGCGGCATGTTCCCTGCCGCTCGCGCGCATACACTGGCGCGCATGCCCACGACCACCGACCCGTCGGTCACGCTGCGCCTCGGCGGTCTTGCCTTTCGGCCGGCCACGCTCGATGACGCCGCCTTCGCGGCGGACGTCGCGACCGCAGCGCGCCCGGATGAGCCCGAGGACCCCGCAGCATGGCGTCACTGGTGGTCGACCGACGACCCGGCCTGGACTAACGAAAGGTTCATCGTTCTCCGCGAGACGACTCCCATCGGCTTCGCACGGCATAACCACGCACCGTGGGACCAGATGGAGAAGCGCTACGGACGCATCGGATTCGAGCTCCTACCCGCCGAGCGCACCGACACGCAGCTCCGGACCGTGTTCGACGCGATGGAGGAGCGCGCCCACACCTCTGGTACGCGGATCTTCTCCTCATACGCGCGCGAAGATGACGAGTGGCTCGCGCGCTGGTTCGAGGGGCGCGGCTACCGCGAAGAACGGCGCAGCAAAGCGTGGGAGCTTGATCTCGTAGCGCAGCGGCACAAGATCGAAGAGATGGCAGCGCAGAGTCGCGAGAAGATGCGCGCCGCGGGCATCACGATCGGGACCATCGACCAGGACCAGGATCCCGACAAGCTCCACAAGATCCACGAGATGAGCGAAGAGGCCGCCTCCGACGTTCCCACGACGATCCCGCACGTCCGCGAGTCGTTCGAGATCTTCGTGCGCTGGTTCGACTCGCCGACGGTCCGGCTCGATCGGATGTGGATCGCACGAGAGGGCGACGACATCGTTGGCATCTCGGTGTTGTCCTATCCCCCCACGCGCGGAAACGTCTGGACCGACTGGACCGGCACCGGCCGCAAGGTGCGCGGCCGCGGCGTCGCGCGCGCACTCAAGCTCGAGACGGTGATGCAGGCGATAGCTCTCGGCGTGAAGAGCGTGCGGACCGAGAACGACGGCGAGAATGCGCCCATCCTTCACCTGAACGAGCAGATGGGGTACGTTCGCATCCCAGGCTGGGTCCAGTACCTGAAGAACGCGGAGGCCTAAGCTCGGTCTCGGGATTCGACTCGCGCTCCACGGAGGGTAAAGATGACCATCACGGCTAGCGCACCCAACGCGACCGGCTGGCTCGCCAAGGCGAATGACCTGGGAGCCGACTTCGGCACACGCGCCGCGGACCATGACGCCAACGACACGTTCGCCGCCGAGAACTACGCAAAGCTGCGCGAGGCGAAGATCTTCTCCGCGCCTGTGCCGGCGGAGCTCGGCGGTGGCGGCGCGAGCTTCGCGGAGCACGCCGCGATCATCCGCGCCATCGGACGCGGTTGCGGCTCGACCGCGCTCGCGTACTCGATGCACTCGCACCTGCTGCAGGGACTCATCTGGCGTCACCGCCACGCCGCGGTCCCACCGGCGGAGCCACTCCTGCGCCGCATCGCGAAGGACGAGCTCATCCTCGTATCGAGCGGCGGCTCGGACTGGCTCGACGGTTCGGGGACCCTCACCAAAGAGAACGGCAGCTACACGTTCAAGGCACGCAAGATCTTCGGCAGCGGCTCGCCGTCGGGCGACCTCCTGCTGACGACCGGCATCTATGACGATCCCGAGAAGGGCCCGACGGTCCTGCACTTCGGCGTCGACATGCATGGGCCGGGTGTGAAGGTGCTCGACAACTGGCGAACGATGGGTATGCGAGCCACCGGATCGAACGACATCGTCATCGACGGTGTCACGGTCCAGGACGCCGCGGTGAGCGTGCGGCGACCAAAGGGAAAGTGGCATCAGTTCTTCAACGTCGTCGTTCCGCTCATCTTCCCGCTGATCACGTCGGCCTACGTTGGTGTTGCCGAGGCCGCTCGCGAGATCGCGCTGGCGCAGGCGGCGAAGCGCCGCGACGATGCGGTCGTTCAGTCACTCATCGGCGAGATGGAAACGGAGCTCCTCATTGCGCAGGCCGCGCTTGACGACATGGTCGCTCTAGCGAGCAGCGAATACACGCCCGACCTGGCGAACGCGGATCTCACCTTCAAGCGCAAGACGATCGCCTCCCGCTCGCTCGTGCGCGTCGGTCATCTCGCGATGGAAGTCGCCGGTGGCGGTTCGTTCTTCCGCGCGCTCGGCCTAGAGCGGTGCATCCGCGATATCCAGGGCGTTCGGTTCCACCCGCTTCACGAGATGCGCCAGTACCAGTTCAGCGGACGCGTCGCGCTTGGACTCGATCCCGTCTGACCGCACGTAGTTGCGCCGTCTGCGGCCGGGCAGCGCCTTACGCGTTCCCGGCCGCCGCCGGCGGCTATGGGCTGCGGTGTCTAAGGCACGCGATCGGCCATCCACCCGTGCGTGACCGGGCGCTCCGCGTCGCGCTCGTCGTCGGCACGATCCTTTTCGCGATCAACCAGCTCGACGCCGTTCTGCGCGGAGAGCTCACCCTCGTCATCGCGGCCAAGATCGCGCTCACCTATCTCGTTCCGTACTGCGTATCCACTTATTCCGCGCTCGAGGCGAGCCGGCAAAGCTGACCGACCGACTGGAGACTCCTAGCGCGCCTCTTCGGGTGTGATGCTGTGAACGACGCGCTCACCGCGTCGGATCGCGGTGACGAGCGTCGGCGCACCGACGCGTTCCGCACCGAGGGCACGCTGGAGATCCGATAGCGTCGCGAGACCGGCACCATCGAGAGCGACGAGGATGTCGCCCTCATGGAGGCCGGCGCGTTGTGCGGGCGAGTTCGGTGTGACCTCGAGGACGCGGATACCCGATTCGGCGCGTAGCCCGAGTGAAAGCGACAGGTTGCGACCGATCGGCGTCGCGGCGCCGGAGATGCCGAGATACGCGCGACGGACACGCCCATCACGAATGAGGGCCATCGCGACGAGGCGCGCCGTCGCGGCTGGGATCGCGAATGCGATGCCCTGTGCCATAGCGCTGATCGCGGTGTTCACACCGACGACCTTGCCGTGCGTGTCCACCAGTGGACCGCCGGAGTTGCCGGGGTTCAGCGCCGCGTCGGTCTGGATGACGTTCTCGATGATCCGGCCATCCTTCGCCCGCAGCGAACGTCCGAGCGCGCTTACGACGCCCGTGGTGACGGTCGATTGCAGGCCGAGCGGATCTCCGATCGCGATGACGAGCTGACCGACACGCAGCGCGTCCGAATCGCCAAGCTCGGCTGCAGGAAGAGTCGGACCGAGCACCCGCACGAGCGCGAGATCCGTGGCCGCATCGGTACCGACCACGGGAGCGCGATAGGTCGCGCCTTCCGCGAACGCCACTTCGACTTCTGCTGCGCCCTCGACCACGTGCGCGTTCGTGAGCACATAGCCATCCGGCGCGATGACGAGGCCGCTCCCACCGCCACGGCCGCGGCGCACGTGCGCGACCGCGGGCGTCACGCGCTCGACGACTCGGATGACGGCCTGCGAGTACGCATCCAGGAGCGCGCTCGCGGGATCCGAGTCAGCGTCGGCCCGACGCTGGATCTGCGTCGCCATGCTCAGTTCATCGGTCCCTGTTGCCGGACCGCGCCGACCTGCTCGATCGCCGCCCTGAGCTCCTTGAGCCACTCACCCTGGTTCTGCTGGACGAGTCGCACGCACCACGCGAGCGCGTGTGCACGACTTCGGGCCACTCCCGAATCCACGAGAGCGTCGAGCACCTCGCGCTCGGGTAGCCGTAGCCGCGTCATCGCAGGGACCGCCAGATGCGTGAACATCTCGCGGGCGTCGCCGCAGCGGACACCCCAGGACACTTTGCGCCCAAACTTCTGCTCGGCCTCTTCGGAGATCTGCATGCGGAGCTCACGGGTGTCCTCGCGGTGCTGCTTGATGCGGCCGGAACGCGCCGCGTTCGCGGCCTCCGGGCCAGCGTCGCCGGGTAGAGCCACGTCACCCAGAGTTCCGATGACCCAGATCTCGTCGCGGTCGGCGCGCACGTCGGGGGCACCCTGGAACCAGTCTTTCGGGATCCGGCCGGCGAACCAGCCCTTTAACTCATCATTTGCGCCCATTGTCGCCTCCTGTAATTCTGAAATCGATGTAATCATGAGTCCCGCAAAAGCGCAAGAGGCGGCACTGAGTATCGCGATACCTTTCGGCGCGTGCGCCTAGGCGTCGCCCTCCTCGCTCTCGGCGCCGTTGCGTTCGGCTTCACGTATTCCGATCACGCGCCGCTCATCCCGCTCGTATCCGCCGACTTCCAGCTCGACGATCTCGGCGCTGGCCTTCTGTCGACTGCGCTCTTCAGCGCGTACATGGCGGCGACCCTCCTCACGACCGGCCTCGCTGATCGGATCGGTCCGAAGCGGATGGTCGGTGCCGGTCTGGCGGTCTCCTTCGCGGGAACCCTGCTGTTCGCCGCTTCGCCGGGTTATGCCGTAGCGCTGGTCGCGAAGGCCGTGCAGGGCGTCGGGTCGGCGCTCGCGTTCGTCGCTGGCGCGCGCTACCTCGCCGGTCTTTACGGCGGGCGGCGCGACCACTTCGCGCTCGGTCTCTATGGCGGCGGGTTCCCGCTCGGGAGCGCCGTGGCACTCGTCGCGATGCCCGCGCTCGCGGCGGCCCTCGGCGGATGGCGGGGCGCCTTCTGGACCGAAGCCGCATTCGTCGGCTTGGCCGCGATCGCCTGGTGGGCCGCGCCGTCAGTGGCGCCGGTGGCCCGGCCGGGGAGCATTCGCGACGCGCTGCGCTGCCCCAACTGCTGGTGGACGAGCCTGCAGCACGCCGCCGGATTCGGGATGGGGATCGCCTCCGGCACCTGGATCACCGTGTACCTACTGCGGGAGTTCGGTCTGCCGCTCGAGCTATCGGGCCTGCTCGGCTCGCTTCTGCTGGTGCTCGCGGTGCTCGGCCGACCGCTCGGCGGTTTTCTGCTCGCGCGCGAGCACGTGCCCACGCGGCGCGTGATGCGCTTCGGTGATCTCGCGATCGTGGTCGGCGTCGCGCTGCTCGCTCTCCCGGATCGACCGCTGCCGGTCGCGCTCGGTGG
>JANMSU010000221.1:0-2047 GCA_031389835.1 Chloroflexota bacterium | reverse complement strand
GCGCGTTCGGCGAAGCGGGTCGCGACGAAGTCCGGGATGGTGAACTGGCCGAACTTGCGGGTGTAAGGCGCGAACAGAAGCGCGAGGAGCACATAGCCGCCGGTCCAGCCCATGACGTAAGCGAGGCCGTCGTAGCCGAGGAGCCAGATCGTGCCGGCCATCGAGATGAAGGACGCGGCGCTCATCCAGTCCGCGCCCGTCGCCATCCCGTTGAAGAACGGGGGCACCTTGCGGCCGGCGACGTAGTACTCGTCGAGCTTTCTCGTGAAGTTGAGGATGCCGATGACCGCGTACATGGCCAGTGTCAAGAGCAGGAACGCATAGCCGATCGCGATGCGCGGGACGCCGAAGGTCGTCTCGAGAAAGAGCATGACAAGAACGAACGCGATGAATCCGAGCGTGAAGAGTCCGTACCACTTCCGCAATCGCGCGGAGAATGCGGCGACCTCCGCCTTGGTGACCGTTGCGACACTCATGGTTCAGCGTCCTCCGTTCTCGACTCCTCTTCCTCCATGCCGTACTTCCTGTCGAGAACGTTGTTCATGTACCAGGCATAGAAGAAGATCAAGACGACGAATACGACGAGCGACCCCTGGCTGGCGAGCCAGTAGCCAAGCGGGAAGCCGGTGAGGATGCGCGTCTCGTTGAGGACCTTCGCGAACGGCGGATGCAGGTACGCCGCGGCGAACCAGATCAAAAGCAGGATCGCCACCATGCGCATGTTCTCGCCCCAGTACGCGCGGCGTCGCTCTTCAGGACTCATCCGCGCGATCTTCGGATCGATTGCCGACAAGCTCAGTCCCTCCTTCCGGTAGTTACGCAAGGAAGCACCACGGTCGACTGATTCCTCAGACGCTCACCCCCACCCTGGCGTCCTCCGCCGGAATCGCCGTATTCAGGGACTTGCGGGCCCTGTCGTCAACTCGGCCGCTACTCCTCCTTGCCGGAGGCTGAGGCGGTGCGGATCGAGTCGACGACCGTGGCGTCCGCCAGCGTCGTCACATCGCCCAGGGGAGTGCCGTTGGCGATGTCGCGGAGGAGGCGCCGCATGATCTTTCCGGAGCGGGTCTTGGGCAGCTCGGGCGTGAACATGATCGTTTTCGGGCGGGCGATCGAGCCGATCTTGCCGACCACATGCTCCCGGAGCTCCGTCGACAGCCCCTCGTCCGCCTCCTTGCCGCCGCGGAGCGTGACGAAGGCGAAGATCGCCTGGGTGGTCACCGGGTCCTCGCGGCCGATGACAGCGGCCTCGGCGACCGCGGGATGCGACACGAGCGCGGACTCGACCTCGGTGGTCGAGATGCGATGGCCGGAGATCTTCATCACGTCGTCGACGCGACCCATCAGCCAGAAGTAGCCGTCCTTGTCGCGTCGCGCGCCGTCGCCGGCGAAGTACCGGCCGGGGTACTTGCTCCAGTACGTCTCTCGAAAGCGCTTGTCGTCCTTGTAGATGCCGCGAAGCATCGCGGGCCAGGGCTTCGTCAGCACGAGATACCCCGCGCCGCCGAGGGGCACTGTCTTTCCCTCCTCGTCGACGACATCGGCTCCGACGCCGGGGAACGGGAACGTCGCGCTGCCCGGCTTCGTCGTGGTGATGCCGGGGAGCGGTGTGATGAGGATCATGCCCGTCTCGGTCATCCACCAGGTGTCGACGATCGGACAGCGGCCGCCGCCGATGTTCTCGTGGTACCAGAGCCACGCCTCGGGGTTGATCGGCTCCCCCACCGAACCGAGCAAACGCAGCGTGCTCATGTCGTGCTTGTCCGGGTACTCGGCGCCCCACTTCATGAACGTGCGGATCGCGGTCGGCGCGCAGTAGAGGATCGAGACTTTGTATTTCTCGATCACCCTCCACCAGCGGTCCTTGTCCGGAAAGTCCGGCGTGCCCTCGTACATCACGCCGGTCGCTCCGTTCGCGAGAGGTCCGAACACGATGTAGCTGTGACCCGTGACCCAGCCGATGTCGGCGGCGCACCAATACACATCGTTGTCCTTGATGTCGAAGATGAGCTTGTGCGTCGTCGCGACGCCGGTGAGATAGCCCGCC
>JANMSU010000220.1:0-4358 GCA_031389835.1 Chloroflexota bacterium | reverse complement strand
CGCGGCTCTGATGCTGGCACGCTGCCGGCGACGGGTCGTCGTGATCGACGACGGAGCTCCGCGTAATCGTTCGGCCCGGGCGACACACGGTTTTCTCACGCGCGACGGCACCGCGCCGGCGGAACTGCTCGACCTCTGCCGCGCGGACATCGCGAAGTACCCAACGGTCCATCTCAGATCAGGCACAGTCCGCGCTGCCGAAGGCAAACGCGGGGCGTTCGTTTTGCGCTGTGCGGACGGGCGCACCTTTACGGGTCGGCGGCTGCTCATCGCAACTGGCGTCGTGGACAAACTCCCTCAGATCTCCGGGATCGAGGCTCTGTACGGGCGTGCGGTCCACCACTGTCCGTTCTGCGACGCATTCGAGTATTCCGACCAGCCGCTCGCGCAGTACGGGCGCGGTCGGGCCGGAGTCGACGCGGCTCTGATCCTCCGTGGATGGAGCGACGACGTCGTCCTCCTCACGGATGGCAAACGGCTCAGCCCAGTGCAGCGTGCGCGCTCCAAGCGCCACGGGATCGCGGTCCGAGAGCAGCCTGTGAGCCGGCTCGTCGGTCGGACCGGCCGACTCGAACGCATCGAGTTCGCGATCGGTCGGCCGCTCGCGCGGACGGCGCTGTTCTTCGCGACGGGTCAAGAACAACGGTCCGACCTCGCGAAGACCCTCGGCTGCGACTTCATGGCCGATGGCTCGGTCGCAACGAAGGAGCACGAGACGACCACTGTGCCCGGCGTGTACGTCGCGGGTGACGCCTCGCACCGCTCGCAGAAGCTCGTCGTCGCTGTTGCCGAGGGGAGCCTCGCGGCGATGAAGATCCACGAATCCCTCTGGGCGGAGGATCTGCGGAGGGTTGCCGCCGGGCTCGCGTCTTGACCTGCGTGAGGTCGCCACGCGAGCCGACGGCGGCTGTGGGGAGGGGTTGGGGGTGGCAGTTAAATCAGATTCGCATGACGATGACAGGGGCTGGTAGCCAGGTCATTACCGGACCGTCATGACGATGCGTCATCCTCCCAGATTCGGTATCGGCTGAACACGCGAAGGCATGACGGCTAGGTCATGACGCGAACGCTGCCGAGGGTCATCGTTCCTGACATGGCAACCGACGACCCGATCAACTCCCTCGTTCTTCAAGAGTTCCGACTGCACGCGGCTGACACCGCTGGCGACGCCGCGCGCATCGTCGCGGCCTTCTCCGGCGGGATCGAACCTGCCGTTCCGCTTCTCACGAGCATCGACGACCACCGCGACGTCGCGATCGTGCGCGGATTGCATGCGGGTGAGCACCCGGAGGCGGACCCAGAAGAGCGCGCCGCGCTCGATCCGCTAGTAGCGAGCTGGCAGCCTGTCAAGCAGTACGGCCCGCGGATCGCCGAGCGCTCCGAAAGTCCGTCTACCTACTACCGGCTCGCCGTGACCGAATCCGGTATCAACAGCGCGCCATCCGAACCGCCCCCGGCAGTCCCGCCGGCAGTTACACGACACGGAACTGCGACCCGTCTCGGTCTCCTGTGGATCGGCCAACCGGTGGGGACCTATGCCGGCCTGCTGACGCTCGTCGGCAGCGACGAGGATCGGGGCGCCGCCAGGCCCCCGCCGCGCGACTGGCCACTGCCGCTAAGCCGCTCCCTGGGCGTCCGAATCTACGAAAGCCAGTAAATCTGAAAAGCCAGCAGTAGACTCTGACCATGGCCCGCATGCATACGGGCGCACCTTCGCCAAAAGAGCCTGAGCGCGCGCTCCGCGTGCTCCTGGTGATCGAGGATCGGGCGCTGGCCAACACCATCGACCTGACCTTTCGCCACGGAAGCTATCTCCGCCGGATCGAAGCCACGGTGAAGGACGCCAAGACCGCGCTCGCCGAATGGAAGCCTCACCTTCTCCTGCTCGACATCGACCTCGAGGCAGGCGCGGGGATCCAGATCATCGACGAGGCGCGGGCGGGTGGTCCGGTCGGTGTCATCGCGCTTACGCGCCGCAGCGACTTGCGCGGGAAGCTCGATGCCTTCGAACGCGGCGCCGATGACTACATCGGCGTTCCTTTCGTTCCAGACGATCTCGTCGCCCGCTCGCGGGCGGTGATCCGCCGTACCCACGGCAATGCCGGCGAGTTCGTCCCCCGGTTGCGCATCGGAGACCTCGAGATCGACGTTCTCAACCGAAAAGTGGTGGCGGGCGATCACGAGCTGCACCTCACCTCGCTGGAGCAGGCGCTGTTGTACCTACTCGCGGCGAACGCCGGGAGCGTGCTCACTCGCGAACAGATCCTGGACGCGCTGTGGGGCACCGACTTCGTCATCGAGAGCAATGTCGTCGACCGGCACGTACGCGCGCTCCGCGCGAAGCTCCAGAACGATTGGCACAAGCCTCGCTACATCGAGACCGTTCCTGGTAGCGGCTATCGGTTCGTGCCGGGCCCAGACGTCGAGGTGGACGGCCCGGTCTAAGTCCGGCTTTTCCTGTTGTGTGCCTGAGTCATCCGACCGGCGTTACGAAAGCGTCATGCGGCGACGAGCCCCTTGTGCGACGGTGGCTTTCGGTTACGGGTCTTCTGGGGGACGCCAGGGCCGGACCGCTGCTGGCCGGAGGGAAGCGTGAATGCTCAGAACGTATTGGTCGTTGAGGATGACGCAGCACTAGGCCTGCTCGTCAGCGGTCTGCTGACCGAGGCCGGCTACAACCCGGTCGCCATCGCGGACCACGCGCTTATCGGCGCGGCGGTCGCGCAGTGGCATCCGCGCTGCGTGATCCTGGATGGCGAGATCACGTCGACCGGCGCCACCCGCACCTGGGAAGATGCCGCCGCGATCCGTCGAGCCCATCCGGCGCTGCCGGTCGTGATGTTCACCGCGGATGGCGCGGCACTCGCCGAGGCCGGCCTCGGCACGTCGCGGCGCAGCCGCGCGGCAAGTTTCGCGGGGCTCGTCAGCAAACCATTCGTGGTCGAGGAATTCCTTGCGACGGTGAAGAGCGCTGTTGATGGATCGGCCTCGGCCGAGACCGCGGATCCAGCGTCTCTCGACGGCGCCACTGCTGAAGCGATCACGGTGTTCCCCGATGTCGGTCAACTCGCCGATGACTGGCCCGACACCGATCTCATCGGCATGGTCGTTCACGAGCTGCGGGCACCCCTGACGGTGATACGCGGCCAGGCGCAGCTGGCACGGCGGCACATCGGGCGGGATCCCGCGAAGGAGCGCTTGGCGATCGACACGGCGATCGAGCAGACGGATCGAATGGCGACGCTGATCACCGAGCTGCTGGACCACGCGCGGCTCTCCTCGAACGGGCTCAGCCTCAGGGTCGTTGCCTTCGACCTGGCGCGGGTCGTGGTGGAAGCGATCGCGAGACACGAGTACGAAGCCGCGCCGCGCATCGGCTTGCAGCGGCCGCCCGGCAGCGTGCGCGTGCGCGGTGACGCCGGCCGGGTCGCTCAGATCCTCGACAACCTCTTGAACAACGCCGTGAAGTACAGCGCCACAGGAGATCCCATCGCGGTGTCACTCACGGTCGCGGGGGGTCAGGCGCTGGTGCGCATCACCGACCGCGGCGTCGGCGTTCCGGAGGATGAGCGGGACATGCTCTTCACGCCGTTCTACCGGACCTCCCGGACACGTGACGTGCCCGGCACCGGGCTCGGTCTCCACATCAGCAAGCGGCTCGCGGAGCGTCACGGTGGAGAGCTCGCGCTCGAGGACAGCTCGGGCGCTGGCAGCGTGTTCGTACTGACACTTCCCCTCGCGACATAGGAACCGGCGCACAAAGAAGGAGCACCCTTTCGGGTGCTCCTTCGTCGGCTCGCTGGGATGCCTAGGGCTTCGGCTGCGTGGTGACGCCGAGCTGGGTCATGAGGTCGGTCTGATCGAAGTAGGTGCGCTCGCGCTGGATCAGGCCGTTGCGGAACGTCGTGATCAGGACCGTCTTGAGGACGACGGGCTTGTTCGTCGCCTGGATCGTTCCCGTGGGTGAGACGAACGGTCCGGTGTGCGTCGACTTGTAGATGACCTCGGACGTGACGTGGTCGCCCATAGCGATCTGGTTCGTCACTTCGCCTGTGCCCTGCGGGAAGGCTGTCTTCCAGACCTTGAACGAGTCAACGATCTGCTTCTTGCCCTTGAACTTGCCGCTCGGGTCGGACGTCTCGGCGTCTTCGGCGTACGGAGCGCGGTCGAGGTCGCCCTTGACCATCGACGCGACCCACTGCTTGATCGTCGCCGTGTTCGCGGCGGCGGTCGACTTGCTGTCGTGTGCGAGTGTCGGCTTGTCTTGTAGGAGTGTTGTCATTAGATGCCCTTCTTTCTTCGGCAACCGTACTCTCAATGCTTGCAAATAGCAAGCAGAGGATATTAAAGTAACCATA
>JANMSU010000162.1:0-3574 GCA_031389835.1 Chloroflexota bacterium | reverse complement strand
CGCAGCTTCCCGACCGCTCTGGCCTCCTGAGCGAAGCGCTCGGAGAACGAAGGATCTCCAGCCGTCTGGGGCGGCAACACCTTGATCGCGACGTAACGGCCGAGGCTGGGCTGATACGCCTTGTACACAGCGCCCATGCCGCCCGCGCCGATCTTCTCGACGATCTGGTAGCTCCCGAGCGTGTTCCCGGGCTGCAAGCTCACTGGTCGATCCCCTCTACCCGGTAGGCGTCAACCGGGGTCTTCCGTCCGCGCAACTCCAACGCGCCAAGGGGCGTGGTCCGTACGCCTTCGCCAGCGGCTTGCAACGCAGCCGCCGAGCAGACCACCTCGCCGGCCTGGGCTTGGCCCTGGAGCCGTGCCGCGACGTTGACGGTGTCGCCGATCGCCGTGAAGTTCTGGTACTGCTCGCTCCCGAGGTTGCCGACCATCGCCTCGCCGGTGTGCACGCCGATGCCGTAGCCAAGCTCGACGCCGACCTCGCGCGCGGCGTCGCACATCGCCAGGGCGCCGCGGAGCGCGAGTCGAACGTGATCCGCCTGCGGTGCGGGTGCGTTCCAGAGAGCGAGGATCGCGTCGCCCGCGAAACGGTCGATCGTCCCGCCGGTCGCGCGGATCGCCTTGGCGGCGGCGCCGTGGTAGCGCATCAGCAGTGACACGACCTGGTCAGGGGGGAGCTGCTCCGCGATCGAGGTGTACCCGCGAACGTCCGCGTGCAGCACGCTAACGGTCTGCGTCTGGCCTCCAACGTCGATGAACGACGGCCGCGCGTCGACCATCTCGGCCACGTTGTCACCGAGGTAACGCCGGAGCGCGTCCCGCAGCCGCACCTGATTGTCGGCGGGCGCCTCGAGCTTGGGCGACGAGGTGTCCTCGTCGGCGACGAACACGATCCCGCTGACGTTCCCGCGCTCGTCTTTGACCGTCCCGGCAGTGGCGCGGAGCTTCGCCCGCCGACCGCTCGGCAGCGTTGCCTCGATCGCACGGGCCTCGCCGTCGGCGCCGCCCTTCAGCATGAGCCTGAAGACACGCTGCGAAAGCGACTCGCCGAAGACGACGGTGTAGCTCTTGCCGACCGCGTCGACCTCGGTCGTCGACAGGAGCCGTTCGGCGTTCCGGTTGAGAGAGCGGATCCGCCCCTCGGCGTCGAGGAGGACGACTGAGGACGGGTGGAACTGGAGCAGGGCGAGGCTCAGGCCCTGCTCATTCCGATCCGCTTCCACGATGGTCAGTCTCCCTATCCATGAGCGCGCCTACAAGCCCCACAGATGGGGGATGACGCTAGGCTTCGGGACGTGCCGCGGCTGGTGGAATGCGTGCCCAACGTCAGCGAGGGGCGCCGCCGCGACGTGATCGACAGACTCGCAGGGGCCATCCGCGACGTCCCGGGTGTGCGGCTCCTCGACCAGACCAGCGACGTCGATCACAACCGCTCGGTCTTCACGTTCGCCGGCGACGCCGACGCCGTTACAGCCGCCGCGCACGCGCTGGTCACGGCCGCGTACCTCGAGATCGACATGCGGTCGCACAAAGGCGAGCACCCGCGCCTCGGCGCGGTGGACGTCGTCCCGTTCGTGCCGCTTGCCGGTGTGACGATGGAGGAGTGCGTCTCCGTCGCGCATACCTTCGGACGCGAGGTCGCCGAGCGGCACAAGGTCCCGGTGTACTTCTACGCGCGCGCCGCGATGCATGCGGAGCGCGTCCGGCTTCCCGACATCCGCAAGCCTCAGTACGAAGGACTCGCCGACGTGCTCGCGACGACGCACGCTCCCGATGCCGGACCCGCAGTGCTGAACCCCACGGCGGGGGCGATCGTCGTCGGCGCGCGTCCGCCCCTCATCGCTTTCAACATCGAGCTCGATACGGCGGATGTGAAGGTCGCGAAGCGCATCGCGAAGGAGATACGCGAATCGTCGGGCGGCCTACCCGCGGTCCAGGCCCTCGGATTCGAGCTCACCGATCCGCCGCGCGCTCAGGTCTCGATGAATCTCCTCGATACGTCGCAGACGTCGCTCGCCACCGCCTGGCGCGAGGTCGAGCGGCGCGCCAACGACGCCGGAGTCAAGGTGCTGCGCGGCGAGCTCATCGGACTCATCCCGCTCGACGCCGCCCTGCAAGTGACCGCGGATGCGCTCAAGCTCGAGAAGTTCGAGCGCAGCCGAGTGATCGAGAGTCACTTCCTCGAGTGAGTACCGAAGTGGGCGGCCGCGGCGGGCGTCGTTCGCTCGAAACGGGCCCGCTCCAGTGCCTCGGCACACGTTCCCCGTAGTACCGCGGTCTCGACTCTCGCTCACGACGCCCGCCGCGTCCGCCTCGGCACTCTGATGGAGGCCGATTTCGTCATACGGCGCGCTCGACTTCTCACGTTGGCACCGCTGAAAGAAGAGCGACCACGGGTCGGACCGTCGGCTGGAGATGTCGGCGCCGTCGACGGCGGATGGCTCGCGTCGCGCGATGGTGTCGTCGTTGCCACCGGCCGTGGTGACTCGTGGCGGGAATTGGATCGAACACCCGACGCGGTCGAGGTCGACGCCGAGGGGCGCGTGGTGATGCCCGGCTTCGTCGACGCGCACACCCACCTCTGCTACGCCGGCCAGCGGTGGGATGAGTTCGTGACACGAAAGAGCGGCGCGGACTACCTCGCCGTTCTCGAGCGTGGCGGCGGCATCCATGCGACGGTGCGCGCGACGCGCGATGCGAGCGATGCCGACCTGCTCGCGATGCTGCAGCGGCGTCTCGCGCGCGCGATGGCGCTCGGCACCACCACGATCGAGGTCAAGAGCGGCTACGGCCTCGAGCCGGCAGAGGAGCTCCGTCAGCTGCGCGTGATCGCGGCGGCGTCGAAGTCATCGCCGATCGACGTCGCGGTCACTTTTCTCGCGCTGCACGCGCTCCCCACCGCCCACGCCGACGACCGCCGAGGATTCGTCCGCGACGCGGCGGAGGCTGTACGCACGGTGGCGGACGAGGGTTTGGCGGAAGCCGTCGACGCGTTCGTCGAGAACGGCGTGTTCGCCACCGACGACGTGCGCCCGCTCGCGAAGGCTGCGCGCGACGCCGGTCTCGCGCTCACGCTGCACGCGGACCAGCTGAACGACGTCGGCGCCACCGCGTTCGCGGCGCGCGCGCACGCGCGGTCCGCCGATCACGTCGCGAACGCGTCGGCCGAGGGCCTGCGCGCGCTCGCCCGCGCCGCGATCCCCGCGGTGCTGCTTCCCGGCAGCGCCTTCTTCGTCGGCTACGCCCCGCCGGATGCGCGGCGATTCCTTGCGGCGGACGTCCCCATCGCGCTCGCGACCGACCACAACCCGGGCACCTCGCCGCTCGAGGGGATGCCCACAGCCATCGCTCTCGGCGTCGTGCTGTGCGGCCTCAAGCCACACGAGGCGATCGTCGCGGCGACGATCAACGGCGCCCACGCGCTCGGCCGCGGTGGACGCACCGGCGCGCTGGTCAAAGGGCGGCGCACCGATGCTCTCGTGCTCGACACCGACGACGAGCGCGAGCTCGCGTACCGACTTGGCGCGCCGATCGTCCGCGAGGTGTACGCGGCCGGGCACCGTGTGGGGTGACTA
>JANMSU010000213.1:0-4116 GCA_031389835.1 Chloroflexota bacterium | reverse complement strand
TGTACTGATCCTGCGCATCCCGATTGTTGAGGTCCTTCAGGCCGAACTTCACGTTCGTCTGGCCGCCGCGCTCGTCGCCGAACATCTCGAGCCCGCGCCCGAACCACTTCGCGATCGACTTCTGGATCGCCGGCATGTCGATGTACCCATCGCCGCGCGCGGCATGCTCGACCCAGCGTCGGAGTGGGATCACGCCCGCAGCGAGGTGGAACGCCTCCTCGCGCAGCATCGGCGGCATCGACGACGCGTACGGCTTGTACGCAGAGATCTTCTGCATCGTGAGCTGGTACTTGCCAACACGGTCGATGAACGCCGCGAACACGACGTTGTCGAGGAACGAGTCGAACTCGAGGTTGAAAGCCGCGAGGACGTGATTGCCGGTCTGCATCGAGAGGATCTCCTCGACCATGTCCTCGGGCCTCGTATCGGTGACCGGCGACCAGTCCGAGCTCGTGAGCAAGTGGACCATCTGGTAGCCGTGACGCAGCTCCTCGGCCATGACGCGGAGCGCCCACGCCTGGTCCTGCGGATCCTGCGCCCGGAAAAGCGTCATCTGATGCTGCTGGATCGAGCCGAACTCGGTCGATGCCTGCGCGCGGATCTGCTGCAACAGGTGCTGTGCCGCCTCGGGCGCGAGCTCCTTCGGCTGCAGTGCTTTGGGCTTGCCGAGATCGTCGCCGATCTCGATGTCGGCCGGGATGTCCTCCGCGATCTTCGCGCAGAGGCAGAACGGCTCGTCCTTGGGAAAGAACGTCGTCCAGACCTCGGCCAGCTTCGGATAATCGGGAAAGTTGTGCTGCCGCCAGTGCTCGATCGCCTGGTGGTACCGGTCCGGCAGCATGCGGATCTCGTCGCTCACGACATCTAGGGTACCGGTTCGGGCTTTAGGCCAGCCGTTTCTCCAGCGCATTGACGGGCGCGGGCGTAAAACCCATCGCGGCGACGAAACGCGCGATGTCAGCGTCCTGCGTGCGCACCATCGTGCGCGCCACGTGCGCGCCGCGCTTCTTGAAACCGGCAAGCAAGGCGTCGGTGAGTCCGCGTCCGATCCCACGCTCGCGCGCCGAGGGATCGACGCCGAAGAACTCGAGCCAGCCCGTCGGCTCCTCCATCCCGAACTCACCGCCGCGAACCTCGCCGAGCATGAAGCCGACGACCTTGCCATCGACCTCGGCGACCTGTGAGGAGTCCGGGTCGCGGCGGATGAAGTAGGCGACGCGGTCCTCCCACACGTCGGGGCGGTACTTGCCGGTGATGCGCTCGTCGATGCGGCAGATCGCCTCGATGTCGAGCTCATTCACGGGACGGATGCGCACGCCTGCCATCGCCGCGAGTTTAGGAGATGGCCGCTAGGAAGTCGGGGCGGTGACGCTGGGGCGGCGCATGCGCGTCGCCGCGAGCAAGACAGCGAGAGCGATGAGCGGGATCCATCCGAACACGAGGATCCAGATCGCGAGGTCGGCCGCGAACTTGAAGAACACGGAGAGCGCGGCGATCGCTTTCGCGAAGGTCTTCGCCGGGTCCCACACGCCACCGGTCTCGGTCGGCACGGTCACGATGGGCGCGATCGACATCGTGATCGTCGAGAACTCGGTGCGGTTCTTGATCAGGTTGATCTGGCCTTGCAGCTGTTCGATCTGCACGCGCACGTTGCCGAGCGCAGCATCGATCTTGAGCGTCTCATCGACGGTCTTCGCCTGCGGGAAGAGCTGCAGGTAGCGCTGCTCCTCGGCCTGCTTTGCCACGAGGCGCGCCTGCAGGTCGGTGAACTGATCGGTGACGTCCTTCGCGTCGACGTTCGAGGTGATGACCTCGCCGTCGAGCAGCTTCAGCTGGCGCAGCGCCTCGTCGAAGCGGTCCGACGGGACGCGCACGGTGATGAGAGCGCTGCGGTTCTCCCCCTGGCCGGTCTGGCTCATGGCGAGGATGTCGCCGCCGAGACCGCTCGCGATGGCGCGCGCCTTGTCGGCGGTCGCCCAGGGGTCCTGCGTCTTCATGACGACCTGCGCGGTGAGGATCAGATTGCGGCTGGCGTTCGTCACGACGCTCGGGTTGGTGGCGAACTCGGGAGCTGGAATGGAGCCTGACGTGCTTTTGCCGTCAGCGGCGACCTGAAAAGCGGTGTCTCCGCGGGCCGGACCGCCGGCGTTTCCGCCCTCGGACGGGGCTGTCGTGCCCGACGGCGCCAGCGAGGCGCAGGCCGCAGCGAGCAGAACTACGGGGACCAGGAGCGCCAGGAGTCGGGCGGGTCTGCGCATGTTCTTCACCAGCCTTTCGGTTGCTGGTAGTCAGACGCCGGCCTGGCCGGTCAGGTTCCGCTCCACCTGACGCCGAAGAGTTTCTGGGCGTTTTCGACGATCCGGCGGCCGAGCGCGGTGGATTCCTCGCCTCGGGCGGCAGCCACCGCGGCAAGGGTCTCGAGGACGAACGCCGGCTCGTTCCGCTCGCCGCGGCGCGCCTGCGGCGCGAGATACGGGGCGTCGGTCTCGACCAGGATCCGGTCGGCGGAAGCCCGAGCCGCCGCTTGCCGGAGCGCATCGTTCTTGGGATAGGTGACCGGGCCGGCGAAGGAGACCGCGAAGCCGCGCCGGGCCCACTCGTCGACCTCGTCCGGCCCCTCGCTGAAGCAATGCACCATCCCGCGCGCGCCACCGGCGCGATCGACCAGCTCGCGCGCGAGCGGACCCGATTCGCGCACGTGCACGACGACGGGCAGACCTAAGGCGTTCGCCAGCGCGAGCTGCGCGACGAACGCGGTCTCCTGCGCGGCTTGCGGCGCGCTGCGGCCCGCGAGATCGATGCCGATCTCGCCGATCGCGACGACGCGGTCGTCGCGCGCGAGACGTTCGAGCATGCCGCGAACGTCCGCGTTCCACGACTCCGCGCGGTGCGGATGAACACCGACCGCGACGCGGACCGCCGCGTGGCGGCGCGCGATCAGCACCGTCCGCTCGCTCGATGCGAGATCTTCGGCGCACGACAGGATGCGCTCGATGCCCGCTGCCGACGCGCGGGCGAGCACCGCGTCGAGGTCGTCACTGAACCGACGGTCGTCGAGATGCGCGTGTGCGTCGATCACGCGCGTTCGGTCAGGCGGTCTTCGCTCGCTCGAGGCGCGGGAACAGTGACGGCGCGACGCGGACCTGCTTACCCGGCTGCAGCAGCCCCCAGTGCGCCACGGCTTCCCACTTCGCCGTCGCCGGCGACTCGACTCCGAGGACCTCGGCGATCCGCGGGCTGATCGTCGGCATGTAAGGGAACAGCAGATACGCGATGAGACGCACGGCCTCGAGCCCCGCGTAGAGCGAAGCCTCAACGTCGGCTTTGCGCGCGGGATCCTTCGCGGCCTGCCACGGCTGCGTGCGCTGGAAGTGCCTGTTCGCCTCCTCGACCACACTGAAGATCGCGGCGAGCGCCTCGGAGAAGTCGAGTCGCGCGGCTGATTCGTCGTGGGTCGCGAGCGCGCGCTCCGCGGTCTCGCGCAGCGCCTTCTCCGACGGACCACCCTGACCGGGCGGCGGGACTCGCCCTTCGCAATACAGCTCGACCATCTTCGTGGCGCGCGAGACAAGGTTGCCGAGCCCGTTCGCGAGATCCGCGTTGAATCGCAGGTCGAGGATCTCCGGCGAGATCGGCGAGTCCTTCGCGAACGGCGCTTCGCGCAGCAGCAGGTAGCGAAGCGCGTCGCTCCCCCACTCGTTCGCCGCCGCGATGGGATCGATCATGTTGCCGCTCGAGCGCGACAGCCGTCCCTCCCCCGCGTAGTGCAGGAAGCCATGTGCGTACACCTGACGCGGCAGCTCGACGCCCGCCGCCATGAGCATGGCGGGCCAGTAGATGCAGTGGAAGCGCGTGATGTCGAGACCGATCACGTGCAGGTCCGCGGGCCACCACTTCTTGAACTTGTTCTCGTCGGTCCCGAAGCCGACACCGGTCACGTAGTTGATGAGCGCATCGAACCACACGTAGACAGTGTGGCCTGGCTTTTCGGGAAATGGTATCCCCCAGGTGAGATTGCGGCGCGACACGCTGATGTCGCGCAGGCCGCGGTTGAGCCAGCCAAGCACTTCGTTGCGCCGGATCTCGGGAACGCAGAATTCAGGTCGCTCTCGATAC
>JANMSU010000143.1:0-3389 GCA_031389835.1 Chloroflexota bacterium | reverse complement strand
CCCCGTGGTACCTGCTGAACCTCCAGGAGCTCCTGCTCCACATGGACAAGGGGCTCGCGGGCGTCATCGTGCCGGCGGTCTGGCTGACTTTCATGGCCGCCATCCCGTACATCGACCGCGATCGTTCCGGTATCGGCCACTGGTTCACGAACGCGGTCGGGAAGCGCATCACGATCTTCTCCGCGATCTTCACCGGCGTGGTCGTGTCCGCCCTCATCGCGATCGATGCGGTGATCAAGGTGGATCGCTCGGTCACTGATCCCGTCACGAAGATCAAGACCGGCTGGCCGGGCTACGCTGAATTCGCCGGCCAGTTCTTTCCCGGCGGCCGAGAGCTGATACCGAACTACATCATCCCGATACTCGTGATGCTGATCTTGCCGGTAGTGCTGGTGATGCTGGTCAAGCGACTCTTCGGCGGGGGCACGCGCGAGTGGATGATCGCCATCTACACGGGCTTCGTGGTCTCGTTCGTCGTCCTTACGGTCGTCGGGACGTCGCTGCGAGGTCCGGGCATGGACCTCTACGCGCCGTGGTCCCTGCCGGAAACTCACCATTGCTTCGCGCCGGCGGAGTGATGGCGTGATACGACCGCACGATGACACCTCGATCGTCCGCGGCGGGATGGTCTCGCGCATCAAGCGGCGGCAGCTGCTGCGGATCGGGTTCCTCGCGGGCACGCTCCTGGCGTTGACCGAGTTTTCCGCTGCGATCCTGCCCTTCCTCTGGGTGCTCAAGATCGAGGGCCTGGGCGCGAAGGTCGCGGCTGGCAACAAGAAGGACATCCTCGCGAGGTTCCAGGCCAACCAGGACGAGCCGATCCTGAACCAGCAGGGCCGCTTCTTCCTGATCCACGGGCCGGGCGCGATCGCGGCGGCCTACGTCAAGTGCACGCATCTCGGATGCACAGTCCCCTACACCAAGAGCGAGGGGCAGTTCCACTGCCCGTGTCACGGGTCGCTCTATGACAAGACGACCGCGCTCGTCATAGGCGGACCAGCGCCGCGCGGGCTCGACCTGTTCAACGTTTCCGAGACCGCCACCGGCTCTCTCATCGTGGACACCAACCCACTGAACGTGCTGAAGCGGCCGAATAATCAGTGGGATCCGGCGCACGTACAGGTCACGGACACTTAGTGGATCTCAATGTCATCCTGGCCGCGGCCAGCCTCCTTCTATTCGTCGCGCTGCTCGGTTACTTCGGTTACATCGCGTACCACCAGCAGCAGATCGAGCCGGACGAGAAGCCCGCGACCGGCGTGGAGCTGCTGCGGCAGCACTACGGGGCCGGGGAGACGATCGAGCAGCCGACGCCGTACTGGGTCGCGCCGATACCCTCGGCGCCCGATCCGCTCGAGATCTCGACCAACCTCGACCGGAAGATCGTGGCCGCCGGCGTGATGGTGTTCGCGATGTTCGGCCTCGTTGGCGGTTATCTGCTACTGCAGATCCTCCCCTCTGGTCCGCTCGCGCTGCGGGCCGCCGCCGCCGAAAGGCAGCTCGAGCACTCGATCGAGCGCGGCAAGAACCTGTACGCGAATTTCTGTTTCGACTGCCACGGCAAGCAGGGCCTCGGAAGCGGCGAAAACGACACGGACGGAAAACCGTTGCCCGGCAAGCCGCTCAACAATCCCGCCTTCAAGTACGAGACGCTCAAGGAAGACCCGGCGAGGCTGAAGACGACGCAGGACCACATCCGGCTCACGATCTCGCGTGGCAAGAAGAACGTGCCGCCGATGTTCTCGATGCCGGCGTGGGCGATATCGGAGGGCGGGCCGTTCAACGCTGAGCAGGTGAGTCAGCTCGTGAACTTCATCATCTACGGCACCGAAGAAGAGTGGGCCGATGTCGTCACCGTCCGCGCGCATCTTGAGGGGAGCCCGTCGATCGATCCCGATCCTGGAGCGCCACCGGCGCTTCTCTCCGGCGCCGAAGCCGCACAGGCGTACTGCACCTCATGCCACAGCTTTGACCTCAACACGCCGAGCCTTAATCCGACGGCGCCGAATCTGGGCGACTATGGCGTGAAGGGACCGATAAACGACCAGAACAAAGCGGCGAGGGCCAGGGGTGACGCAGACTGGCTGTACAAGTGGATAGCGAATGCTCCAAAGGTCAAGCCCGGGGCCGCCATGCCGGTCTGGCTGAATACCGAAGGCGGCTCGCTGGACGAGCAGACGATCCGGACGCTGGTCACGTATCTCGAGGGGTTGGGGAAATAAGTGATCGCTGAGGTCGGCGAGTCCACCGAGTTCTATATGGTCTTCGTCACCACGGTCATCCTGATCGCGGTGCTCTACTTCCTGCAGAAGTGGTGGACCACCTACCGGTAGGCACCGAGGCTCAGCGACCGCTGCCGAGGCAGGCCACACTCGCGCTCCTCGTCGGCCGCATCACGACGATCAAGCTCGCCTACTGGGCCGCCCTGACCGTGTTCGAGCTCGTGCTCCCGCTCGACCCTCGCCCGCGTGATGAGCGTTTCGGCCCGTCCATCGCCTTCGGGGTGCTCGCGGCGTTCCTCGCGCTCCTGTGGGCGAGGCGTTCGGCACGCGCGATCGATCCACGTGTCGGTGGCATCTCGCGCTCGATCCCGACGATCGCGACCACCTTCGCAGCCGCGACCGTCGTGGCGTCTCCGGCGAGCCTGCCCCTGCTGCTCGTCGAGCGGCAGCGCTCGATCGAAGGTTGCGTCGGATCTGTCACGTGCCATCCGGAAGCACTATGGCTGTGGGTGGCGACACTGGTCATCGGCTTTCTCGTCATACCAGCAATGTTTGCCCTATCACTCAGATCTAGTCGCTAAGTAGGCTGTCTACTTATTCGGGTATGTCATGCTCCGCCTCGGTGGGTCAAAAGCGTGTCCTCGTTGTGGATGACGATGCCAGCATCCGCGAGTTGCTCTCGGCCGCGCTCGAGGACGACGGCTACGAGGTGATGCCCGCCCGAAACGGCGAAGATGCGCTGAGCGTCTGCGAACGATGGCGTCCCGACGTGATCGTGCTCGACCTGATGATGCCGATCATGGACGGCTGGACGTTCGCGAAGCGCCTCCGCGAGCGGGACACCATCCCCATCGTCGTGATCTCGGCCGCGAACGACCTGGAGCGTCACGCGAGATCCCTGGGAGCGACCGACGTCGTCGGGAAGCCGTTCGACCTCGATCAGCTGCTTCCGAAGGTCGCGCGCGCCGCGGGGACCGACTAGCACCTTCCTAGACTGCCAGCGTGATACCCGCCCCCTGGCGTCCGCTGTTCCTGCTCCTCCTCGTGCTTTCACCGACGCTCGTGCTAGCTGTGCTGCTCGCTGATCCCCTGCGCAACACACCAGTGTTCATTCCGATCGAGCACTTCGTGATCACGACGAACGTCTCGGTGGTGGCGCTGCTCGTC
>JANMSU010000393.1:0-3320 GCA_031389835.1 Chloroflexota bacterium | reverse complement strand
GATCATCCGCATGAGCCAGTAGAGAGCGGCGTCTGGGTCCGATCCGCGCACGCTCTTGATGAAGGCGCTGATCGTGTCGTAATGCATGTCGCCGGCGCGGTCGTAGAGCAGGCTGCGGCGCTGCATCGCTTCGCGTATGTCCGGCAACGCGATGACACGCGCGCCGTCGGAATTCGGCGCGCTCGCATCGGAGGCCAGTTCGAGCGCGTTCAGCGCGACGCGCGCGTCACCGTTGGAGACCGCGACGAGCGCGTCCTCGGCTTCGGTGGTCAGCGAGACCTTGCCGGCGAGCCCTCGCTCATCCGTCATCGCGCGGCGCACGATGTGCCGCACGTCGTCCTCGGACAGCGGATGGAGCACGTAGACGCGCGAACGTGAGAGCAGCGCGGAGTTCACCTCGAATGACGGATTCTCCGTCGTTGCGCCTAGGAACGTGACGTCGCCGTTCTCCACGTACGGGAGGACGACGTCCTGCTGGGCTTTGTTGAAGCGGTGGATCTCGTCGATGAACAGCACCGTGCCCTGATCGGTCAGCTGTCGGAGCTTGCGTGACTCCTCGATGATCTTGCGCAGCTCGACGACGCCGCTCGAGACCGCCGAGATCGCGACGAAGCGAGCTTTCGCTTTCTTCGCGGCGATCGCGGCGAGCGTCGTCTTTCCGGTGCCCGGCGGTCCCCACAGGATCATCGACGGGAGCTGCCCGGCTTCGATGGCTCGGCGCAGCATCCGGTCCTCGCCGACCAGGTGCGGCTGACCGACGAACTCATTCAGATCGCGTGGCCGCATTCGCGCGGCGAGCGGCTCACCTTTGGCCATCAACCCGATTCTGACACCGGGGCCCCATCCCCCTGGGGCTAGGATGCGACCGTGAACGAAGAATCCCGCAGGGTCGTCATCGCGCGGCTCCGCTCGATCACGGGTCATCTGAAGGCGGTCGAGCGTATGGTCGGAGAGGACAAGTACTGCGTCGACGTGCTGAAGCAGACGATGGCCATCGAGAAGGCGCTCGAGAAGGTCGACGCACTAGTGCTCGAGCAGCATCTGGAGACCTGCGTCGCCGACGCGTTCCGTCAGGGACGCTCGGAGAAGACGATCAAAGAGCTCGCGGAGATCTTCAGCACCGCACGCAAGTGACCCTGCTTTACGCGATCGGCCTCGGTGCCCTGGTGAATGTCACGGTCGCGATCGTCGGACGTCTCCTGCGTCTCGTGAACGTTCGACTCGATCCCAGCGGAGAATCGCTGGTCGTCGGAGTCGCGGCGGCGGTCATCGTCGCCTCGTTCGGACTCGCGGCACGTCCCCAGCTGGTACGGATCGCGCTCATGGGCCTCGCGGCGCACGCCGCGCTCGTGCTCAATCGCTTTCTCGGCGTGGCCTTCAACGGCAGGACCCCCGGGGACGGCTCGATCGACGCCTTTCAGTTCACACCGCTCGCGCTCGCGCTCCTGGTCGGTGGCTTCGTGCTCGGCATCGCGGTGGGTCTCATCGTCCGCGGCTTTCGACCACAGCTCCCGCAGTGGCGGCCCCCCGAACGTCTCGTGCGGGCAGCCGGACTCGCCTACGTGGTGGGCACGATCGTTGGCCTCGTATGGCCGGCGCCTTTTCTCGCGCAGCTGTTCGGTGACACGGACCTCGTGACCGCGGTGCTGTCGCTGCCACTGATCCTGGCCGGACCGCTCGTCGCCGGCGCCTACGCGTCGCAGGCGGGCGTCGATTACCGGCGCGTCGCGCTTCTCGGGGCCTACATGACGTTCCCGATCATCATCACGCTCGTTGCGGGCACCGTGTCGGGCGTTGGCGTCCTCGGCGACCCGCGATTCGACAGCGTGGCGGGGCAGCTCCGCGGGACGATCGTGTTGTCCTGGTTCCTCGTGTTGCTGCGACTCGCGGGGTGGCCCCTGGGGGCCGCGTTCGCACAGGGCTTCCTCTCGCCGCAGGCGACCACCCGGTCGGAGCAGACCCCCTAGCCAACACTTCAACTTTTCTTTAAGATACGTCGCGGGCGGTCATCATGGCGTCCGTGAAGGGGAACGATGCTCAGTCAGTCCTACCTGCGTGAGCTCAAGGGGTTCCACCGCGCACTGGGTGATGTGACCCGCCTGCGCGTCGTGCAGATCCTGGCGACCGAGGGGGAGTTTCCGGTCTCGGAGCTCGTCCGGCGTTTGCGGATCAGCGCGCCACTGATGTCCTGGCACCTCCGACGGCTCACGCGCGCGGGCATCGTTAAGACCGAGCGCGTTGGTCGCGAGGTCCGCTGCTCGTTCGACCGCGAGCACTTCACGGAGATGCAGGACCGCAGCTTCCGCGCGCTCATGAACCGCGTCTCGTGAGCATCGTCCCGGACCGTCTCGCGAAGACCACACGGGTCGGGATCGCGCCGATCGCGCGGCGACTGCACGCAGTCGGTGTGAGCGCGAACGCCGTCACCGTCGTCGGCTTCCTCGTCACGGTCGCCGGCTCAGCGCTGCTGGCGGCGGGCCAGCCGGGGCCGGCGCTGTTGGTGCTGCTGATCGGCACGCTCAGCGACACGCTGGACGGGCAGATCGCGCGTGCGGCCGGCGGCGGCACGCGCTTCGGCGCATTCCTCGACTCGACCCTCGACCGGCTGTCGGACGCGGCGCTCGCGATCGCAGCGGTCCGACTCGGCGCCGCGATGCTCGACCCTTTCGGCACGGCGGACATTCTGTTCTGGGGCGGCCTGCTTCTGCTCGTGGCGTCGTTCCTCGTCAGCTATATCCGCGCCAAGGCGGAATCCCTCGGTGAGGGCGCGAGCGTCGGGCTCGCTCCGCGCGAAGCCCGCATCGCGATCTATCTCGTCGGCGTGGCGGCCTGGGCCGTCACCGGCAACCCCCAGCTCTTCGCGGCGGCCGTTGCGGTCACCGCGTTCCTCGCCATGGTCACCGTCATCCAGCGCATCGCCCACATGGCGAGTGTGCTAGATGAAAAGAAAGGTTGAAATAACAGATGACAGCCAAGAAACGAACAGCCAACAGGAACCGCCCCGCCGGTCGGAAGATCCGCGTCGCGATCATCGGTGTCGGCAACTGCGCGAGCTCGCTCGTGCAGGGCGTGCACTACTACCGGAGTGCCAAGCCAGGCGATCCGATCCCCGGGATCATGCACGTCGATCTCGGTGGCTATCACATCCGAGACGTCGAGTTCGTCGCCGCGTTCGACGTGGACAAGAACAAGGTCGGCAAGGATCTCGCCGACGCGATCTACGCGAAGCCGAACAACACCTATCGCTTCGCGGACGTGCCCAAGTCTGGCGTCAAGGTCAGCCGCGGCATGACGCACGACGGGATCGGCAAGTACCTCTC
>JANMSU010000129.1:0-7397 GCA_031389835.1 Chloroflexota bacterium | reverse complement strand
GATGGCCGAGAACCTCGTTGGCATGATGGCCATGAAGTTCGAGCCAGAGGAATTCAAGGACGAATACAAGAAGGCGCTCATGGAGGTCGTCGAGGCCAAGATCGAGAAGCGCCAGGTCATTGAAGCGCCTGAGCCGGAGGCTGAAACGACCGTCGTGGATCTCATGACCGCGCTCAAGGCGTCGGTGGAGAAGGCCAAAAAGGGCGAGACGACGCGCGGACGCGAAAGCCGCGGCGGCCACGACTCAGTCGGGTCACGGAAGAAGACCACGGCGCGCGAAAAGGCCGTTCGGAAGAAGGCGTCCTAAGCAAGGTCCGCTCGATATGCTCGGCGAGTGCGTCGTGACACGCGCTCGCCGGGCGGCGAGCATCCCACACTCCTCGAGGTCGGCGACACGCAGGTCGCGCTCCCGCGCGACCTCTCACCGATGCGACCGCGTCTCGCGGCGAGCGCTTTCAATTCACCGGACTACCTCTTCGAGCTGAAGTGGGACGGCATCCGCGCCATCGCTTCGATGGATCGCGGACAGCTGCGGATCGCAGACAGGTCCGGCGGTGACCTGCTGCCGCTGGTGCCCGAGCTCGCCGAGCTCCCCATCCCCGAGGGCGCGGTACTGGACGGCGAGATCGTCGTGTGCGACTCGCGCGGGCGCCCGAGCTACGACCTGCTGACAGGCCGGCTCGGCCCGAGGGCCGCGAAGCGCGGGCGCGGTCCGATCTTCGTCGCGTTCGATCTCCTTTACGAGGAGCGCCGGGCTCTTCTCGGCCGGACACTGGAGGAGCGCCGCCGCCGACTCACCGCGCTCGGCATCCGCAGCCGCTGGATCGCGGCGCCCGAGCACCTCGCGGAGGATGGCGAGCCATTTCTCGACGTCGTCGCCGAGTACGGGCTCGAAGGGATCGTCGCGAAACGCCGCGACAGTCCATACATTCCCGGCACACGAAGCGGAGACTGGCTCAAGTGCCACGTCACACCACGCGCCGACGTGGTGCTCGGCGGGCTCGTCGAGGACGAGCGGCGCGGCGCCATCCGCGCGCTCTGCGGCATGTTCACTGGCGACGTGCTCTCGTTCGTCGGAGAGGCCTACGTGCCGCCGTTCCTTGGCCGCTGGCTCGATGAGGCGACGCGCGACTTCACCGCAGATGTCTCTCCGTTCGCGACGCCCCTGCCACTGCGCGTCGGCATGCGCTGGCTGCGTCCGCGCATCGTCGCGATCGTCGAGCACGCCGGCGAGACCAACGAGCTACGCGACGCGCGGTTCCGCGCCCTGCGCTTCGACGGGCGACTCGACGACTGTCGCGCCGACGAGCCGGTGGAAATGGATTCCGCGCCGGCGCGCGCCGGTAGCGAACGCCCGCGTCTCATCGTGCTCCATTCGCTCCCATTCGGACCCGAGTGAGCGCGACCCTGGGGAAGGGCCTTTGGACGGCGAGCCTATTGCTGGCCCTGTCGCTCGTCTGCGGCTTTCTGACGGCTGCCGGCAACTCCTACTACGCGGGTCGCGACTTCGAGTGCTTCTATCAAGCCGGCAGGATCGCGCTCGACGGCGGTGATCCGTACGATCAGGCGCAGTACGAGGCGGCCACAGGCCACATCCGAGCGAGGCTGGCGAACGACATCGCGCCGTGCGGCCCGCGAAACCCTTACCCGCCGTGGACCACGCTCCTCTTCACCGGGCTCGCGACGCTCGGGCTGCCGCTCGCGGCCACCCTGTGGGCCACGCTCCTCATCGCCTCGACCGTCCTGGGCATCGGCTGGTCGTGGCAGCTCGCGGGACATCGCGTTCCCTGGCCGGTGATCGCGGCGCTCGTCGTCCTCACCGAGCCTTTTATGCTCGCGCTCTCTCAGGGTCAGTTCGGTGGCCTGTATTTCGCGCTTACCGCCGGGACCGCATTGTGGCTGAGGGAACGCCAAAGCCTGCGAGCCGGTGTGGCGCTGGCCGGCCTGGCGCTGAAGCCCCAGACCGCGCTCGTCTCGGGGCCGGTGCTTCTCGGATTCGCCGTCCGGGATCGTCAGTGGCGGGTTCTGATCGCCTTGGTCGCCGCATTCCTCGCGGCACTGGCGGCATCACTCCTGATCCGCCCGACGTGGCTTGTCCCGTGGGTCGCAGCCCCAAGCGAGCTTCGTGAGGCGGCGATCATCCGGAACACGACGTGGGATCTCGCCACGTCGCTCGGCTCGTGGACGTTCGGCATCGCGATCATCGCGCTCTTACTGGTCGTCGTCGTCTTGCTCGTGCGAGGTCGACGAACCCAGTGGACGGACCTCGTCGGTCTGGGCACCGCGTTCTCGGTGGTCGTCGCGCCGTACGCGTGGGTGCACGACTTCATGATCCTCGCGATCCCGTGGTCGCTGACCCTGGCTCGCGCGACGGAGCTGCGACCGGCACGCAGGCGCATGCTCGCCTTCGCCACGCTGTTCGTCGCCGGGTTGCTGTTCTGGATACTTGAGGTCCTCATCGTGGTCGCGCGCGTGGACAAGTCGGTGCTGGCGCTCATGCCGATGATCACCACGCTGCTGCTGGCACTGGCCATCCGCTGGGCGACAGAGTCCGCTACCATTAGAAAAACCCCGGAGGTCACTTGAGGGTGCCGAAGTTTGTGTTCGTGACGGGCGGGGTCACCTCCTCTCTTGGTAAGGGCATCACCGCGGCGTCGCTTGGCCGCATCCTCGCGGCGCGCGGACTGACCGTCGCGTCGCTGAAGATGGATCCGTACCTGAATGTCGACCCCGGCACGATGTCGCCGTATCAGCACGGCGAGGTGTTCGTCACCGAGGACGGCGCGGAGAGCGACCTCGACCTTGGCCACTACGAGCGCTTCATCGACCGCAACGTCACGCGCGCGTCGAACCTCACCACCGGGCAGATCTACAACGCGGTGATCGCGAAAGAGCGTCGCGGCGACTACCTCGGCGCGACCGTGCAGGTCATCCCGCATGTGACGAACGAGATCAAGGAGCGCATCCACCGGGTCGCGCGCGAGCAGCAGGCGGAGATCGTCGTCGTGGAGGTCGGTGGGACGGTCGGCGACATCGAGTCGCTCCCCTACCTCGAGGCGATCCGCCAATTCCGCAACGACGTCGGTCGCCAGAACGTGATGTACATCCACCTCACGCTTCTTCCGCGAGTCGCGACCGGTGAGCTGAAGACGAAACCGACGCAGCACTCGGTGAAGGAGCTGCGATCGATCGGTATTCAGCCCGATGTGCTCATCGCCCGTGCTGACGAACCCGTCGACGAGGAGCTGCGCGAGAAGATCGCGCTCTTCTGTGACGTCAAGACCGACAACGTCATCTCCGAACCCAACGCATGGTCCATCTACGCCGTGCCGCTGATGCTCGAGGAGGCCGGCCTCGGCCGAATCGTCGTCGAGGAGCTCGGACTCACAGAGCGCGCGGCGGAGCCGGATCTCGTGGAGTGGCGCTTCCTCGTCGACCGCATCCGGAGCGCGCGGATCCCGCTGACGATCGGCCTTGTCGGCAAGTACATCGAGCTACCCGATGCGTACCTCTCCGTCGCTGAGTCCGTGAAGCACGCATCGTGGGCGGCGGGCTGCAACGTCAAGCTGGTCTGGATCGACAGCGAAAAGCTCGAGCGCGACAGGGATGTCGAGCCGCTCATCGGCCTCGACGGCATCGTCGTGCCGGGCGGATTCGGGTACCGCGGCATCGAGGGCAAGGTGCGGGCTGTGCGTTTCGGGCGCGAGCGCAAGGTACCGACGCTCGGCCTCTGCATGGGCATGCAGTGCATGGTCATCGAGCTCGCGCGCACTGCCCTCGGCACGGAGGACGCCAACTCCACCGAGTTCGATGCGTTCACGCCGCATCCGGTGATCGACCTGCTGCCAGAGCAGCGCGACATCGCCGACAAGGGCGGCACGATGCGCCTCGGCAGCTACCCCTGCGTACTCGAGGCCGGCTCGCTCGCGGGACGCGCGTACGGACAGCCGATCGTGCTCGAGCGACATCGGCACCGATACGAGTTCAACAACTCGTATCGCGAGCTTCTGGCGCAGCACGGGATGCGCTTCACGGGCCTCTCGCCCGACGGGCGCCTGGTGGAGATCGTCGAGATCCCGGATCACCCGTTCTACCTCGGAACCCAGTTCCATCCGGAGTTCAAGTCACGGCCGAATCGGCCGCATCCGCTCTTCGTGAACTTCGTCGACGCCGCGCTCGCCTTCGCGCGTGCGAACGGCCGAGCCGAGGCATCGGCACCGATGCTGCAGGAGACGCACCGATGAAGCTCTTCCTCGACACCGCCGAGCTCGACGAGGTGAAGACAGGCGTCGAGTGGGGCGTCATCGACGGCGTGACAACCAACCCAACGCTCATCGCGAAGGCCGGTCAGGACCACGAGACGCAGGTGAAGAAGATCTGCGGCCTCATCGGCAACGTGTCCGCCGAATGCGTCAGCGAGAAGCGCGACGACATGATCGTCGAGGGCCGCCGCATCGCGGCGTGGCACAGGAACGTCATCGTGAAGGTACCGCTCACGCCCGATGGCCTCGGCGCGGCGAAGATCCTCGCCGGAGAGGGCATCCGAATCAACGTCACGCTTTGCTTCTCGGTAAACCAGGCGCTGCTCGCCGCTGCCGTCGGTGCATACATCGTGAGTCCGTTCGCGGGACGCCTCGACGACATCAACGAGGACGGCATGCGCCTCGTGGCAGACATCGTCTCCGCGTATCGGCAACAGGAGATCAAGACGAAGGTGCTCGCGGCGTCGATCCGCAATCCGATGCACGTCACACAGGCCGCGCTCGCGGGCGCTGATATCGGCACGATGCCGTTCGCGGTGATGAAGATGCTCTTCAACCACCCGCTCACCGAAGCGGGACAGACGAAGTTCCTCGAGGATTACCGGAAGACGCAGGAAGCAAAGCCGGCCGCGCCCGCGACCGGTAAGGCAGTCACCCGCGGCTAGTACTTCTGGCTTGGCGAGCTGGTAGCGGTCCGACACCGACGCGCGACCGGCTCGCACCTAGCGTTGCGCTCCACATGACGACGAAACGCTGGGATTTCCAGGACGAGGATCTGCGCCGCTACTCCGTGGCGATCGAGCATGCCGTTTTGTCCGGCGACCGCCGGATCATCGTGAACGGGCGCGAAGTTTTCCGCGGCGGCAAGTTTTCCGACACCGGCGGCGCACACGCCTTTGACGTCGATGGGCACAGCGCACGCCTTCACATCGGCAGCAACGGGTTCACGTACGCCTACCACCTCATCGTCGGGGGCCTCACCATCCCACCAGAGGGCGCGACGATCCCGCGTGCGCCAAGAGCCGCACCGCTCGACGCCGCACTGACGACGATACGCACGCCGTCAGCGACCCAGCCGGTCATCGCGGCGCTCGCGCATGGACCAGATCAAACGGCGCTAAAGCGCGTCGCGCTCGTGAATCGCGTGCGCAACGGCGGTCGCTGGTTCTACTGGATCGCCGGCCTTTCCGCGGTCAACTTCGTGATCTTCGTGCTCGGTAGCGACACTGGTTTCGCGCTCGGCACGGCCATCGACTGGTTCCTCCAGGGAATCCTCGAAGAGCTGGCCGACCCGTCACTTGGCTGGCTCGCCCACGTCGCCGTCATCGCGCTCTTCGTGTTCCTCGGCATCCGCGCGACCGCCGGAGCGCAGTGGGCGTTCATCGTCGGTGGCCTCGTCTACACGCTCGACGGTCTGATCTTCCTGCTCGTTGGTGATTGGCTCGGCATCGCCGTTCATGCGTTCGCGCTATTCGCGATCGTCAGCGCGACCATCGCAGTGCGTCAGCTTCGCAGCACCCCGCCCACGTCGGTACCGCTCCCCTACTAACCGCGCTGCGGCCGTCGTCACTGGCTCGTGGAGGCACCGCTGCGCAACCCTAACCGCGGCGCGGCGCCTCGGTGAGCAGGAAGTCCCGCAGGTCCGCGCCGGCGACGCCGCACAGATCGAGCACGCATAAGAGCAGCGCGGCCTCATCCGAATCGGCGCGCCCGGTCTTGATCGAGATGTCGGTGGCGTAGAGCGCCTCGTACGCGCGCGCGATGTCGGATCGGGTGAGGCCGCGCGCGTGCTGCACGTAGCGGAGGATCGCGCCCGATGAGGATCGGATCGCCTTCGCCTGCCGCTCCGCATCGGCACTCGACGGCGCGGTCGAGGCGAAGAGCAGCACGCGGAACTGCCACAGCAGGAGCGCGAGGATCTGCTGCGGCGCGTTCCCCTCCGCGAGAAGGCGCTCGAGGAGCGGCACGGCCTCGCGATGATTCCGCCGAACGACCGCGGTGGTGAGCTGGAAGATGTCCGATTCGATCGCGCCGCTCACGAGCTCGCGCACGTCCGCGGCGGTCACCGGCGCGCCGTTCGCATACGCACCGAGCTTCTGCACCTCGTTCTCGATGCGCTCCGTGTCGGGTCCGAGCGCGAACGCGAGCGCATCCATCGCGTCGGGCTGGAGCGAGACGTGGTGCAGGCGCGCGCGCGCGCCGATCCAACCCTTGACCTCGAACGGCAGGAGGCGCTCGAACCGCTGAACGCGTCCGCCGATCTCCTGGACCGCATCCAGAAGTGACAGATCCGCCGGCGCGCCCGGCTTCGCGCGTCCACGTGCGCGGCCACGGCCCGCGCGAAGCGGCTCCACCGCGACAAGGACCAGCGCGGATTCGCTTGGGAAGGACGCGAGAAAGTCGGCGCCGGCCAGCGCCTCGGCATGGTCAACGAGGACGACCTGCCGCTCGTCCACAGCCGCGAACAGTCCCTGCGACTGCCCGGCCATCGTGATTGCGTCCACCGGATCGGTGCGTGCGTCGATGCGGGTCAGCCCGAGGGAGCCACCCAGCCGCGGCGACGGCCGCTGGGAGAGATCACCGGGCTCGCCCGCGCCACCGGCCAGCAGCGATGCAACGAGCTCACCGACTCGCAGGCGCGTACGGAACGAATCCTCGCCGTGGAGGAGGAAGACCATTCGCGTGGGCGCGGACCACGAGGCCTGGGCCATCGAGCGAGACCTCCACCGTCCCGTCGCGATCGGTCCGGAACGTCGTGATCCCTCGGAGGGCCGCGAGCGTGTCCGGCGTGGGATGACCATACCGGTTCCCGGCCCCGACCGAGATGAGCGCGAGCTCGGGGCGCACGGCGCGCGCGAGCGTCTCGGCATGCGGCGTCGCTGCGCCGTGATGCGGCGGAATGTAGACGCGCGAGCGAAGCAGCTCCGGACTGAGCAGGAGTGTCGCGAGCGCCTCATCCGTCGCATCGCCCATGAAGAGCGCGGAGAACCGGCCGCGCTCGACCCGGAGGACGAGCGACGGCGTATCGACGCGCGGATCGGCCTCGGGTGAGAGCACCGTGATCACCGCGTCGGCCACGTGCACGCGCTGCCCGGCGCGCACGACGTGCCTCGCGGCGCGAGCGCGAGCGATCGC
>JANMSU010000126.1:0-1596 GCA_031389835.1 Chloroflexota bacterium | reverse complement strand
TCCGCTGATGGTCGTCGGTTCCTTCTACGTGATCACCGGAACGTTGAGCTGGAGCGCGCTCGCGATCAGCATCCCCGTCGGCCTACTGGTCGCGGCGATCCTGCACGGCAACGAGTGGCGCGACATCAGCGAGGACGCGCGGGCCGGCGCGCGGACGTTCTCGGTACGCATGGGCCGTCAGGCGGCCCACTGGCTCTATCTCGTGCTCGTCGTCGGCGCGTACATCGCGCTGACCGGCGCGGTGCTCATGACCCTGCTCCCGACGTGGACCCTGCTCGCGATCCTCTCGCTGCCGCTGCTGGTGCGCCAGATCCGTAGCGCGGAGTTCGGTGCGAGCGGCCAGCAGCGCGCCATCGCGATGATCGACCTGCAGACCGCCCAGCTCCACGCCGCGTTCGGCTACCTCATGGTCGCTGGACTCATCATCGCCGGCGCGATCGCGACCCGCTGATCGGGCGCGGCGGCTGGAGACCGCTGGGTCGGCCAGCCGCCACGTCGCGACAACTGCCGGAGTCATCGACGCTGTCCGGCCGAGAGGGCCTCGTTGCCGTCGGCCGCACGCAGCAGCTCCGCACATCGCTCCGCAAGCTCGAGCGCGCGCTCCGAGCCGCAGCTCGACCGCGACGCGAGCTGCAGCGCGTTCAGCGCATGTCGATAGAGCGATCGTTGGATGGCATGGTGGTCGCAGTTGTTCTCGCAGCATCTCCGACTGTCCATCGGTCTCCTCCCTACGCGTTGTTCGCAGACAACAAAAAAACCACGGGAGGAGCCCGTGGCCACGCGACGCCGTAGACCTGTCGCTACAGCGCTAGCCCGGGGTCACCTCCCGCATTGACGCGATGAACGGAACGGTCAAGCAGCACTCCCTTCTCTCGCGCCGTGGGCGCGAAGGCGCAGATGTACCAGAGACCAGCGTCGAATGCAATAGAGATTTCCACAATTCGTGCGCCGCGATACTTCCATTGATGGCGACGGGGATTGGCGGTGAGCCGTGACCAAGCTCGGCCTTGTGACATCGATCGGTCTCGCGATGGCGTTCGGGCTGTTCGGGCTGACGTTCCGCGGGCCCCGCGCGAAATTCTGGGAGCGCATGACGCTCACCGGATTCCTGCTCGGCGCAATGGCGCTCGGCAACGACGCCGAGCTCCGCCGCATTCGATTCCGCCAGCGCGACGTCGCGTTCGGACTGCTATCGGCCGCGGGTCTCTATGCGATCTTTCAAACCGGTGACCGCATGGCGCGCGCGATCATGCCGAAGGGATCGCAGGAGATCGGCGATATCTACGCGCTCCGCTCACTGCGGCCGAAGTCCGAGATCGCTACTCGCCTGGCGGCGGTCATCGGACCAGCGGAGGAGCTGTTCTGGCGGGGGTTCGTTCAGCGCCGGATCGGTGCGCCCGGCGCCGCGATCGCGTATGGCGGAGCGCACCTGGTCACCGGGAACGCGACCCTTGTTGGCGCCGCGACGGTCGCCGGGGTCTACTGGGGACTTCTTCGGGCGATCGGCATGAGCATGCCGGCGCTCATCACCAGCCACGTCGCCTGGGACATCTGGATCTTCCTGCTCGCGCCCACCGAGCCCGAGCGCAAAGAGGC
>JANMSU010000103.1:0-5981 GCA_031389835.1 Chloroflexota bacterium | reverse complement strand
ACGATGCCGACCGCCCGGGCGCCGCCCAGCGTTTCGGTGCTCACGTGCGACTGGCGTTCCAAGGCCGCGAGTCTCGTACGCTATCCACTCGATGTCGAATGGGGAGAGTCGGCAGCGCCCGCTCATGCTTGCCCCAGGCCCGTCGCTCGGGTCTCCGGGCTTCGCCGCGCTCCTCTCGACGCTTCTTCCCGGCCTTGGCCAGGCGTATCAGGAGCGCTGGGTCAAAGGCGCGCTCATGCTGCTGCTGCCCATCTTCGCGTTCGCCCTCGCGGGAGCCTTCATCGTCAACGCGGATCCGCTGACCGCCTGGGTGCTGCGCAACGCCACCTACGTGACGTTCCTCGTGGTCGCGACCGCGCTCGTCTATCACCTGTACGTCGTGGTCGACGCGTTCGCCGGCCGCATGAAACGGCTGCGTGGCCGTCACCTCATCGACTACGCGGTGCTCGGCCTCGTGGCGACGACGCTGATCGTCACTTACGGGACGATCTACAGGGAGTCGACGCCGTGGGCGGCTCTTGCGACGAGGATCTTCGCGCCGATCGCGCGCGTGCAACCACCCTTTCCCACACCGGTCGGCGAAGAGCCGGCACCGGTCTGGACCGGGAACGAGCGGCTGAACGTACTGGTCCTCGGGATCGATACGCGTGACGGCGACCGCACCACACAGAACACCGACACAATGATCGTCATGTCCCTCGACCCACTCAACCGGACGGCTGCGATGCTCTCCATCCCACGCGACATCTACATCAACAAGCCAGGGACGTACCAGGGGAAGATCAACGGCGCATTCGCCACTGGTGGGCCCGACCTGACGCGCAGGGTCGTCAACGACCTGCTCGGGATCAGGATCCATTCGTACGCGCTCGTCAACTTCGAGGCGTTCAACCGGATCGTGAACGGCGTCGGCGGCGTCATCGTCGACGTCAAGCGGCCGCTACGCGATGAGACCTACCCGACCGCCGACTACGGCGTCGAGCGCGTGAACATCGCCCCGGGTCCGCAACTGATGTTCGGCGAGACAGCCCTGAAGTACGCGCGGTCGCGGCACGACACCAACGACTACAGCCGCGCGCGCCGCCAGCAGGACGTGCTCGCCGCGCTCCGCGTGAAGCTCTCGACGCCGCAGGCGCTGCGGACGCTCCCCACGCTCATGAGCGGCGTCGGCACGACGATCGAGACGGACTTCGATCCGGCCAATGTCCTGCCTCTCGCGCGCACGGCGACGGGCATCGAGAGCGGGAGCATCACCAGCGAAGTGCTCTATCCATGCGGCGGCGACTACCCGCACTGCGAGCTCACCTTCGATAACGAAGGAGGGTTCTACCTGATGCCCGACGTGGCCAAGATCCGTGACCTCGCGGCGGCCTTGTTCTACGACCCCAAGGTGCGACAAGAGGGCGCGCGCGTCGAAGTGCAGAACACCGGGGCGCTGAATACGGTCGCGAAGCAGGTGGCGGATCGGCTCGAGGCACGCGCGTTCGGCGTCAGCGCTGTCACGGACGGAGCAACGGCCAGGTCCGCGGTCGTGCTGCGCAACCCGGGAAAGCGCTATACCGCCGAGCAGCTCCGTACGCAGCTGGGGCTGCCCATCGAGACGGCCGACGGATCCGGCGGGCCGGACATCGTCGTGCGCATCGGCAACGACTTCAGGAGCTTCGCCAGCGACTCAGCTCGCTGACTTGTATATCGGCGTGAGCCAGTCGCGGTAGCGCGCGTCCTTGCCGCGCACCGCGTCGAAGTAGATCTTGGAGATCCGCGTCGTGATCGGTCCGACCTCGCCGGTGCCCACGTCACGACGGTCCACGCTCGTGACCGGACCGATCTGCACGCCGGTCCCGCACATGAACATCTCGTCGCAGATGTAGAGCTCAGTGCGGTCGATGCTTCGCACCTCGACCGGCACGCCAAGGTCTGTCGCGATGCGCATGACGTTGCTTCGCACGATCCCTTCGAGGATGTTGTCCGTGGCCGGCGCGGTGATGAGCTTGCCGTCCCGGACGAGGAACAGGTTCGCGGCGCTTCCTTCCGATACGTGGCCCTCCTGCGTGAGCACGATCGCCTCGTCGAAACCGGCTTCCTCGGCCTCGCTCTTCGCCAGGGCGGCGTTCACGTAGGAGCCGGTGATCTTCGCCCGCGCGGGGATGGCGTTGTCGTCGACACGCCGCCAGGACGAGACGTGACAGGCGATGCCCTTGTCGATGTTGATGTAGTCGCCGAACGGGACCGCGAACAAGGTGAGCCCGTCCTCCAGGTTGTGGAGCCGGACACCGATGACGGGGCTGGCCTTGTATGCGACCGGGCGGACGTAGGCGTCTTCGCGGTAGCCGCACTTCCGGAGCAGCTCGACGGTGGTGGCCACGAGCTCGTCGACGGTGTACGGGATGGAGATCCGCATGATCTTCCCGGAGCGCAGGAGCCGGGAGAAGTGATCGCGCAGGTGGAGGCCGTAGAGTTGCTCCTCTTCGGCGTTCCAGTAGGCCCGGATCCCCTCGAAAACCCCCGTCCCGTAGTTGAATCCATGCGTCATGACGGAGATCTTCGCTTCGCGGATGGGAACGAACTTGCCGTCCAGGAAGGCCCACGCGCTGTCCGGCGCGGCGCCCTTCCGCAGCTTGGCGGGTCGCGCGAGCTCCTGCACCATGCCCCACTCCTTGCTGGTCGCATACCGCGACCGCTGAGCGGTCGTTACGCACGACCCGTGCCGACCTCGTTCTCGCATTGTGACACGGCGCTCCCGCCTGCCGGTGACGGCTCCCCGTCAGAGGGCTACGATGCCGCCGGTCAGACCACTATTGAGCCAACCGCCGACGAACGGCGTAAGAGTGCGTGGAGGTGCAAAGCATGTGGAAAGTGACGAGTAGGCGTCTTCTCGCGGTCTTCGGCGCCGGCATGCTCGTGGCGGCGGCATGTGGGGGCGGGGCAACACCATCGCCGACCGCGACGGCGGCCGGGGCGGCGTCGCCATCCGTCGCGACGGTCACGCAGCCGACTCGCGCCGCAGAGTTCGTGATCAGCACCGCTCCGGGCGGTGGCTCCGATATCTACGCGCGTTTCATGCAAGGGATCATCGAAGAGCTGAAGCTATCAGCGCAGCCCGTCCAGCCGACGAACAAAGAGGGCGGCTCGGGCGCGGTCGCCTTCACGTACGTGTTCGAGAAGAAGGGTGACATGCACTACATCATGATCACCCTAAACAGCTTCTTCACCACGATCATCACGCAGAAGCTGCCGTACAAGGCGACCGACTTCACGCCCGTCGCGAACCTCGCGCTCGACCCCTTCTTCCTCTGGGTCAACGAGGACAGCGCGATGAAGACCGCGGCCGACTTCGTGAAGGCCGCGCAGGAGAGAGAGTTGGTCGTCTCGGGCACCGGTTCGAAGCAGGAGGACGAGGTCCTCTTCCGGCGCATCGAGGCGCTGGCGAAGACCAAGCCGTTCAAGTACGTGCCGCAGTCCGGCGGCGGAGCGGTCGCCACAGCCCTCGCGGGTAAGCAGGGCGGCGTCGAGGTCACGGTCAACAACCCGAGCGAGGGGCTCGGTCTTCTTTCGCAGAAGAAGATCCGCGCCCTATGTGCATTCACGCCGACGACCCCGACCGCCCCGGCAGCGGTCGCCAATCTGCCGACGTGCAAATCCCAAGGGCTCGCGATCGACGACTACTTCGTGATGCGCGCCGTGTTGGCACCCCCGGGTCTCACGCCGGCGCAGCAGGCGTTCTGGGTCGACGTCTTCAAGAAGGTGTACGAGTCCGAGAAGTGGAAGAAGTTCATGACCGACAACGCACTCAACCCGGACTTCCGCTCCGGACTCGAATTCCGCACGTTCATCAACAACTACGAGAAGCTGCACATCGACATCGCGACAGCGAACAAGTGGGTGTAACGACCCGGCAGTGAGGCCGTATCAAGTAGGGACGGCGGCGGTCATGATCATGATCGCCGCCGTCGCCATGTTCGACAGCCGCGCATCCGCTCTTCCCGATCCGACGGGGACGTTCCCAGGAGGACTCGGGCCGGGCTTCTATCCATTCTGGTCGGCGGCCATGATCGCCGGCGCCGCGCTCTTCGTGATCTTCCGCTCCAAGGTGGTCGCCGGCGACACGCAGGGAGTCTTCGCGAAGCGGGAGTCGTGGGTCGCGCCGCTCAAGATCGCGCTTCCGATGATCGTCGCGGTGGCGCTCCTCGAATGGCTGGGCTTCTACATCGTGACCGCTCTCTACATGGGCTTCTTCGCGCGCTACCTCGGCGGCTACCGCTGGTACTGGGTGCTCGTCATCGCGATCGTGTTCCCGCTCGTCATCTACTTGGCCTTCGAGCGCGGATTCCGCGTATCGCTGCCCAAGAGCGTCTTCTACGAGCAGGGCTTCCCCTTCTAGCGAGGTAGAAGCATGGAGATCCTGAACGGCTTCACCGAGACCATGAGCAACCTTGGCGGTGGCTTCGGTACGGCACTGCAACCGTTCAACCTCATGCTTCTCACGATCGGCTGTTTCCTCGGGCTGGTGATAGGCGTCCTTCCTGGCCTGGGCGGCACGAGCGGTGTCGCGATCCTCCTGCCGATCACGGTGTTCATCGCGAGTGGCGGCGAGGGCGGCGCCACGAGCGCGGTGATCTTCCTCTGCGGCATCTACTGGGGCGCGCTGTTCGGCGGTGTGATCACCTCGATCCTCTTCAACATCCCGGGGGAGCCGTGGTCGGTCGTTCTGCTCTTCGACGGCTTTCCGCTGGCGAAGAAGCTCGGCAAGCCGGCCGTCGCGCTCGCGTCATCGTTCTTCGCATCGCTCATCGGCGCGTTCATCGCCACGGTCCTGTTCACGTTCTTCGCGCGAGCTCTCGCCGACGTCGCGCTCGCGTTCGGACCTGCGGAGCTGTTCGCCGTGTTCATCATGTCGTTCGCGACACTGGTGGGCCTGGGCTCGGAGTCGCCCGCGAAAAGCGTGATGATGATCGGCTTCGGGCTGCTCCTCGCCGCGGTCGGGTTCGACACGATCACCGGCGCCCCGCGCCTGACGTTCGGCCAGCTCGAGATCCTCTCCGGCATCGACTTCGTCCCCGTGACCATCGGCCTGTTCGGCATCGGGGAGATCCTCGCCTCGGCCGAGGAGCAGGGCATCGGCTTCGTCGAACGGATGAACGCGAAGGTCGGGCTCAAGGACATCTTCGAGACGCTGCGCGAACTCCGGAAGCGGATCTGGACGGTCGTCGCCACGTCGGTGCTCGGCTTCTGGTTCGGCGTTCTACCCGGGCACGGGGCGACGGCCGGCTCGTTCCTCGGTTACGGCCTCGCGCGGCAGTACTCGAAGAACAAGGCGAACTTTGGCAAGGGCGAGATCACCGGGATCATGGCGCCTCAGGCCGCGGCGGATGCGTCCGCGGTCGGGTCGCTCGTGCCCATGGTGGCGCTCGGTGTGCCCGGGTCACCGACGTCGGCCGTGATCATGGCCGGCCTGTTCGTCTGGGGGTTGCAGCCGGGGCCGCTGCTCTTCATCGATCACCCGGACTTCATCTGGGGCCTGACGGCCAGCATCTACCTGGGTCACTTCATCACCTTCGTGATGTGCCTGCTCGCCGTGCCGCTCCTCGCGAAGATCATGCGCATCCCGTACGCGATCATCACGCCGTTCATCATCGTCATCTCGATCATCGGCTCGTACTCGCTCAACAACAGCATGTTCGACGTCTTCATCACCATCGGGTTTGGGATCGTGGGCTACTGGCTGCGCAAGATGAAGTACCCGCTGGCGCCGCTGGTCGTGGCGATCGTGCTCGGCGACTCGACCGAGCGGGAGCTGCGCAAGGCGCTCATCGGGAGCGGCGGGGACCCCTCGACGTTCGTCACCACGACGGTCGGTGGCCTGCCCCTCGCCGCGACGATGCTGTTCCTCTCGGTCCTGCTCGTGCTGCTTCCCGTCATCCGTTCGGCGCGGGCGCGCGGCCGGGTGGCGACCGCGGACCCCGGGAGTCCGGAGTGAGCGG
>JANMSU010000072.1:0-7050 GCA_031389835.1 Chloroflexota bacterium | reverse complement strand
CACCTTCCCGTCGTTGTGCAGCAGCGTGATGCTCGAGCGCGCGATGTCGAGCGCCGCCGCGGCATTCGCGGCGAGGTCCGGCGCGGGAACGCTCGACTGGTCGAGGATCCCGTAACGCAGCTTCGCGTCGAGAAGCCGGTTGAGCGTCACGTTGAAGTCGGGCAGCGAGCCGTTCCGGATCGCGACCGAGATGAGGCGATGGCCGTCGCGCTGCGCGGCCTCGTCGAAGCGGAACAGCACGAAGTCCGCTCCCGCCTGGATCGCGCGCTCGCCCGCGGCCGCCTCGCCGATCGACGCGAGGGCTCCCATCTCCAGGTCGTCGGTCACCGCGAGACCCGCGAAGCCGAGCTCTCGCCGGAGCAGGTCGGTCGTGATGCGTCGCGACAACGACGCGGGAGTCGATGGCGTCGGATCGAGGGCGGGCACGATCAGGTGCGCGAGCATGATCGCGGGCACACCCGCGGCGACCGCCGCGCGGAACGGCGGGAGCTCGACCCGGTCGAGGCGCGCGCGGTCGACGTTGATGATCGGAAGAGCCAGGTGCGAGTCCACGGTCGCGGCACCGTGACCCGGAAAGTGCTTCGCGCAGCAGAGCAGGCCCGCCGCGGCGTAGGCGCGCACCGCGGCGCCGACGAGCGTGGAAACGCGCTGTGGATCCGAGCCGTACGAACGGTTCCCGATGATCGGATTGAGTGGCTCGTTGTTGACGTCCGCCACCGGCGCGAAGTTCCAGTTCACGCCGTTCGCGCGCAGCTCGCCGGCCGTGATCGTCGCGGCGCGCTGTACCGCGGCTACCGGATCGGGCGTCGCTGCGAGCCCCATCTGACTCGTGAACACGGTCATGCCGCTGGCGATCCGCACGACCCCGCCACCTTCCTGGTCAAGCGCGAGGAAGAGTGGCGGGATCTTCGCCTCGGCGGCGATCCGCTGCAGATCCGCGCAGATCCGCGCGAGCGCGGCCGCGTTCGGCGCGTTCTCCGCGCGCAGCACGACCCCACCGATCCCGCGTGTGCGGATCATCTCTTCTGCGGCGCTCGTCACGGACGAGCCATGGAACGCGATGGCCATCGCCTGCCCGGCCCGCTGCTCGACGCTGAGCGACGCGATGATCTGAGCGAGGCGGCTTGGCTCCGGCGTGGGAGCGGCGCAAGCGGCGAGCGTCGCGGCCGCGGCGCCGAGGAAAGTGCGCCGGTTCAAATCCGGACCGGCGTCCGTCCCGAGGGCCGTCGCTCGCCCGCGAGCACGGCCGCGAGCGCCTCCAGCGAGGGCGGGACGTCGCTGTACGTGAGGAGCGCCGGCGTGTTCGGCATGAGCGAAGCGTCGTACGGGCTACGGATCGCGCAGAGCACCCCGCCCTCGGCGAGCAGCTCGCGCGCGCGCGCGGCCTGATCCGGCTGGAAGGCGGCGTTCGACGTGACGACAACGACGGTGCCCTCGCCGTCAGGCATGCGGCCCTCGCGACCGAACGCGAGGCGTTCGCCGAACCGCGCACGCAGGGCGCGTTCCAGCGCGCCGAGCGGATCGGCGGTCTCCTCGACGAACGACTGGCGCGCAGATCCGAACGTGACGACGCGCACGCGGGCGTCGATCCGCGCCAGCGGGGGTCCGTGCTGCGTGACCGCGCGCTCCGCGATCTCCGCCGCGAGGCGGCGCGCCGGGGCGTCGTCGATGTCGTCGTCAGGTACTTCCACCCCGAACCGCTCGCGGAAGATGGCCGTACGCGCAAGCGCGTCCTTGATGCGGGCGGGGTCGACGCCGGCATCGATCCACCTCGCTGCGGCCAGCTGACGATCGAGGCCGGTCGTCACCATGGCGGCATCGACGCCCGCGGCGATGGCCCGCGTGACGACCTGCTCGGGTGCTTCGACGTCCGTGATGCCCTTCATGTCGAGCGAGTCCGTTACGGCGAGGCCCGTGAAGCCGAGCTCGCCGCGTAGGAGTTCGGTCATGATCGCGCGCGACACGGTCGCGCCATCCTTCGGATCGAGCGCCGGATAACGAACATGCGCGGTCATGGCGCCGCTCGCGCCGGCCGCGAACGCCGCCCGAAAAGGCACGAGCTCCCGACCCTCGAGCGTGGCGCGGTCTACGTTCGCCTCGGGTCGTACGAGATGAGAGTCCTGCGAGGTGTGACCGTGACCTGGGAAGTGCTTCGGCGTCGTCGCGACGCCCGCACCCTCGCTGCCCCGGACCCACGCGGCCGCGAACTCGGCCACACGGTGCGCGTCGTCGCCGAACGCGCGCGTGCCGATGACCGGGTTGCGCGGGTCGGAGTTCACGTCGCAGACCGGCGCGTGGTTCACCGCGATACCGTCGGCCAGCAGGCCCTCACCGACCGCGCGTGCCGCGCGCTCGGCGTACGTGGGGTCGCCGGTCGCGCCGATCGCCATCGCGCTGGGGAACGTCGCGCGGTAACCGATGCGGATGACGGTGCCGCCCTCCTGATCGACGGCGACGGGAACAGGTGGAAGATCCCCGCGGCGCGCCGCTTCCTGGATCTCGCGCAGCATCGCGCGCACCTGCGCCTTCGATCGGATGTTGTCGCGGAATGCGAAGAGCAAGACGCCGCCCACATTCCCGCGCCGGATCGCATCGAGAAGCGGGCCCGGCGCCTGCGGCCCGTCGAAGCCGGCCCACACGAGCGCGCCGGTGCCGAGCTTGGCGCGTGAGCGAAGCGTCACGCGCGCCGGTGTCGGTAGCGCGAGATCGTGAGCTGTCCGAAGGGCCGTCCCCGCTTTGACCAGGACGTCACGCGCTCGAGGACGATCCGCCGTATCTGCTCCGGTGTCGGGACGATCGGCGCGATGCGGCGACGGCTTCGCGGCCCAGCGATGTGGCCGCCGAGGGCATCGATCACGTCCTTCACGCGCTCGTCGATCTCGTGGATATCGAGTGGCCGACTGCCGAGATAGAGCGCGATGCGCAGTTCGAGCGGATCGCTGTCGCGGTAGCCGACACCGCGACTCGTTTGCGCTTCGAGCACAGCGGCGTGCACACGCCGCCGCCACTCGTTGCTCGGCGCGCTGTATCCAGGAAGCACGGCGCTGATCGTGAAACGTCTCTTCGCCACCGGAACACAAGCCTAGCGAGGCCGGTACGATGCCGCGATGCGCACCCCGACCTTTCCGCTGATCCCGATCCCCGCCAAGCTCACGTCTCGTACCGGCACGTTCACGCTGACCGCGTCGACGCAGATCGAGGCCACCGACGCGCTGCGCGCGCACGCCGAGCGCCTGCGCGAGGAGCTGCGCCCCGCGACCGGTTTTCCGCTGCCGATCGTGACGCGAGCGAGCGGGTCACGCATCACGCTCGCGCTTGACGAGGCACTCACCCGTCTCGGCGAGGAGGCTTATCGCTTGAGCGTCGCTGGGGACACGGTCGTCATCACAGCGGCTCGGCCGGTGGGTGTCACGCACGGCACGCAAACTTTGCGCCAGCTCTTGCCGCCGGCGATCTTCCGTCGCGCTGTTGTGTCCGATGTCGCATGGACGGTCGCAGGCGTGGAGATCGAGGACAAGCCGCGATTCTCCTGGCGAGGGAGTCACCTCGATGTCGGGCGTCACTTCATGCCGAAGGCGACCGTGCTGAAGCACATCGATCTGCTCGCGCTGCACAAGCTCAACGTCTTCCACTGGCATCTCACCGAGGACCAGGGGTGGCGCATCGAGATCAAGAAGTACCCGAAGCTCACCGAGGTCGGCGCGTGGCGGAAGGACAGCATGGTCCCGCCCCTCACGCGCGATCCTGCGCAGCGCAAGTTCTCCGGACAGCCGCACGGCGGGTTCTACACGCAGGACGATGTGCGCGAGGTGGTGCGCTACGCCGCCGATCGCGGGATCACCGTCGTGCCGGAGATCGAGATGCCCGGCCACGCTCTCGCCGCGATCGCGGCCTATCCGGAGCTCGGGAATACCAGCACCAAACACGAGGTCCAGACGTATTGGGGCATCTCACCGCACGTCTTCGGTGTCGGAGACAACGTGCTGAAGTTCCTCGAGAACGTGTTCGAGGAAGTGCTGGCGCTCTTCCCGTCGAAGTTCATCCACGTCGGTGGCGACGAGTGTCCGAAGGTGGAGTGGAAAGAGAGCGCGGCCGCGCAGGCGCGCATGAAGGAGCTCGGGCTCAAGGACGAAGACGAGCTGCAGAGCTGGTTCATCACGCACTTCGACAAGTGGCTCGCCGCACGCGGTCGGCGCCTCATCGGCTGGGACGAGATCCTCGAAGGCGGTCTCGCTTCCGGAGCGACGGTGATGAGCTGGCGCGGCGAGAAGGGCGGGATCGCAGCGGCGAAGGCGGGACACGACGTGGTCATGGCGCCGGAGAAGCCGACCTATTTCGACTACGACAACTCGGAGGACGAGCCGCTCAAGATCCGCAAGCTCAACACGCTTGCCGAGGTCTATGCGTACGAGCCGGTGCCCAAAGAGCTGAGCGGCGACGAGGCGAAGCACGTCCTTGGCGCGCAGGGTCAGCTGTGGACCGAGTACATGCCGGATCCGCAGCGCATGGAGTACATGGCCTGGCCACGGATGACGGCGCTGGCGGAAGTTCTCTGGTCACCGCGCGAAACCCGTGACCCGGCCGACTTCGCACGCCGTCTCGAGACACATCTCGAACGGCTGCGGACCCTCGACGTGAACTACTGGCGGCCGCCCCGGACGAAGTAGCGCCACGACTAGCGGCTGACGTTCACCTGGAGCTGGTGGTACCCGGTCGCGCCGTTCGGGAACGGCTGCCGGCCCACCGGCGTCTCGGTATCGCCACGACCGTCGGTCGCGCGCGCCTGCAAGGTGTGCGTCCCGGTGTTCGGCGGCGTCCACTGCGCCGACCAGCGGCGCCACGTGAGTGGACCAGCCGCGGCTTCCAGCTTCGCGGTCTGCCAGCTGCGCGCGCCATCGAACGAGAGCTCGACTTTGGTGATCCCGCGCGAGCCCGCGAACGCGATCCCCGCGACGGTCACCTCGCCGCCGTTCCACCTCAGCGTCCGCGCCGGGACATCGATGCGCGTGCCGGTGTTCTCGATCGCACCGTCTGACCAGCCACCCTCTTGCCAGTAGCCGAGCTTGTCGAAGGACGCGACCTCGATCGTACGCAGCCACTTCACGTTCTTCATGCCGTAGATGTTCGGCACGAGCGTCCGCACCGGATAGCCATGGTCCTGCGGCAGGGTCTTTCCGTTCATGAGATACACGAGCAGCGTCTCCGGCTCCAGCGCCTTCGCGATGGGGAAGGAGTCCACATAGCCGTCGACCGACGTGAGCACCACGTCGAAGGCTTTGTCGGTCGGACGCGCCCGCTGAAGCAGATCGCGCATGCGCACGCCGGTCCAGACGGCGGTACCGATGAGTTCGCCACCAGTCGGGTTGCTGATGCATTCAAGGGTGTGCACCTGCTCGATCGCCTCCAGGTCGAGCAGCTGCTCGTAGGTGAGCGCGAAGGGCGCCTCGACCGCGCCGGTGACATCCAGCTTCCACGTCGCGATGTCGACACGCGGCTTCACCAGCGTCGTGTCGACGGTGTAGTGATCCTCGTTCGTCGTGATACGCGGCGTGATCCCGGCGATCGCGTCGATGGCCGGGTCCGCGGGCGTGAGGGTCACTGCCTGCACAAGGTTGCGCGCCATCGACGGGAGGTTGCCGAGTCGCGCGCCGGCGATGGGTAGCGCGCGCGTAAGCGCGAGACCGCCAAGCGCGGCGACCGCTGCAACAGCCGCGCCGCCGAACAGGACGCGGCGGCGCGACGCGACCGGCTCGGCGTCGCGCGCGAGGGCGGCCGGCGCGAGATAGCTCAGCGCCAGTGCGTTCGCGGCGAGACCGACCGCGGCGTCGACGAGGCTCGTTCCAAGATCGATCTTCTCGGCTGCGAACAGCTGTCCCAGGACGACCGCGGCGATCCACGGCAATGCGACCGTGCCCAGCACGGGCAGATCGCCGCGCTGCGACGAGATCGCGAAGACACCAGCGACGCCGCCGGCGAGGAGGAACAGCGCGAGCACTCCGATGACGAGGAGCGCCTTGGCCCAGAAATGAAGGAGCTCGATGAGCGGGATCGAGATCCAGCCTGGCAGGACATCGATGATCGCCTGACCCAGCGCGAAGGGCGTGAACGGCAGCCCCGCGAGCGAGACCAGGAACGCGACGTCCAAGGCAAGGAACATCGCGAGCACGCCGATCAGAAGGCCGGTTCGTTCGCGGGGCGTGAGACGTCCCATATATGGCACGCTACGACCCGTTGCCAGACCTTCTTCCTCCGATGACCGCGGAGGATCTCTACGCCTTCCAATTCCTGACCGACGCGCAGCTTTCTCCTGACGGCGAGCGCGTCGCCTATGCCGTCCGGACGGTGAAGCCAGAGCGAGACGGCTATCGCTCCGCCATCTCGCTCGTACCGTTCGACGGCTCCGCCGAAGCGACGGTGCTCATCGCCGGACCCGGTCAGGACACGCTCCCGCGCTGGTCACCCGATTCACGGACGCTCGCGTTCGTCTCCGACCGCGCCGCGCCTGAGAAGGCAGACGGGAAGAAGGATCGGAAGCCAAAGAACGTGTTCGTGACCTCCCTGGACGGCGGGGAGCCGCGGCAACTCACGAGGTTCGATGACGACTGCGGCGACATCACCTGGTCCCCTGATGGACGCCGGATCGCGTTCACCGTGAAGGACGCCAAAACGGGCGTTGCCGACGAGGCTGCCCCGCTCGTCTACCAGCGCATGCGCTACAAGACCGACGAGGGATACCTGTCCGACCAGCGTTGTCGACACATCTGGATCGTCGACGCCGCGGGATCCGAGCCGCGCCGTCTGACCGACGGCGACTGGGACGATCAGCACCCAGCGTGGTCTCCGGATGGCCGCCACATCGCGTTCGTCTCGAACCGCACCGACGACCGTGAGAGCAACACCGTCGCGGACATCCACATCGCCGGCGTCGAGGGCGGCGGGTGGCGCGTGACCGATGGCGTCGGCTCGTATGGCAATCCGCGCTTCTCGCCGGACGGTAAGTGGATCGCCTGCTACGGCGTCGCGAAGGCGATCGGCTCCTCCGCGAAGAAC
>JANMSU010000064.1:0-4125 GCA_031389835.1 Chloroflexota bacterium | reverse complement strand
CACGACGGTGAGCGGAACGATCAAAGAGACCGGGGAGATCGCGATCGTGGACTGCGGCGTAGATGTTCTGGTCCGCGGCGACACGCTGCCGGGTGTAGGCGAAGGAGACGCGGTCTCGTTCACCATCGCGTCCGAGGGGAGGGCCTACCTCATTCCGACGCGCTGATAGCGGCCCGCCGCACGGCATAGCTCAGCGGCACTTCTCCAGCTCCTGCGCGATCTCCTCTTCGTCAGGCACTTCACGCAGCTGATGGATGTCGATGTAGCGCACGATGCCAGCGGCGTCGACGACGATGATCGCTCGCTCGGGTCTGCCGATCTCCTCGTTGAAGACCCCGTACTCCCGCGCCACCTTTCCATGCGGCCAGAAGTCGCTACAGAACGGGTACTTCGTTCCACCGAGCGAGTCGGCCCAGGCCTTGAGCGTGTAAACGCTGTCGCACGAGATGCCCAGCACCTGGGCACTACCGCCGACGAAACGCTCCTGCAGAGCGTTGAGCGCCGGCGCTTCGCTGTTTCAGGTGTTCGAGAAAGCCCAAGCGAAGAACGCGATCACGACGCGCCGGCCATGCAGCTTCGAGAGCGTGACCTCACTGCCGTCGTATGCGCGGAGCGTGAAGTCGGGAGCGGCGTCACCGACCTTTAGCGTCTTCGTCTCGGTCGCGATCTTCGTGCGACCCTTCGGCGCGGCCATCGACCTAGATTAGCCGTTCGCCATGGATGATCCCTACGTGTTCCTCCGCGAGTTCTAAGGGATCACGGTCACGTAGAGGAAGATGCCCTGATCCTCCATCCACGTGACGGCATCGATGACCGGACGCAGATTGATCGCGTAGAGGCCTGGTGCCGTCGGCGCGCGGACCTGGAACGTGAAGGTGCCGACCGCGCCCGGCGGAACGCTGGCCTCGCTCTGGAACGCCACGCGGTTCGCTGACGGCCAGCCAACGCCAAGGCCGGCCCAGGTCTCGTTGTCGCGGTTCACGCCGAGGCGCGCCTCCTGGCCGAGGAGACCCTTGGTCCAGGTCTGACTACCCGTGTTGAGGAAGCTGATCGAGAGAGGAGCGCTGACCTGGCCCGCGCGCAACGTCGGATACGGGGACTGCGTCAGCCAGCGGCTGTGGTAATTCACGATGGTGACCACGGGCACGACGACACCCTGGTCTTCGAGCCACGCGACGCCGTCGATGACCGGTCGCAGCGGGATCCGCACAAGGCCGCCACTGAATGGCGCCTTGATCACGAAAGTGAACGATGCGATCCCACCGGGCGGGACGGCGGACTCCGTCTGGACCGCGACGCGGTTCGCGGATGGCCATCCGACGCTCATCCCGAGCGCGCTGAAACTCGTGTTGTCACCATTGATCCCGAGCATGACCTGACTACCCGCGACGCCCTTCGTCCACGTCTTCGTGCCGGAGTTCCGGAAGCGAAGCGTGACTGCCTGCGTCGTCGCAGGCTGCAGCGCCGGGAGCGCGGTCTGGTCGACCCAGGCGGAGTGCAGGCCGTTGTCCGGCGCGGGCGGGGGTGCGACGCCGCCGCCACCACTACTACCGCCGCCGCCAACGATCGCAGCGCCGGTGCTGAAGTCCCACTCGTTCGTCAGCCACCTGCCGGCGACCGTGATGTCGAAGCGGACGTGATAGGTCGTGTTCGTCGCAAGTGGCCGCTGCGGAATGATGACGTGATAGTCGTACTCGTACAGCTGTGGCGCGATGTAGATCGGGACCTGCGCGCCGCCGGGTGCGATGAGCTGCGCGCCGCGAAGCACGACCGTCTGGCCGCCCGAGTACACGAACATGATCGGATAGCCGACCGGCTTGGGAGCGCCAGCGGGCAGCGGACTCGGAGACTCGTTGCCGCTCCATGTGGTCGGGATGTTGGTCTGGCCGTGCGCCGGCGAGCGCACGAACTCGACGGAGCGGATGCCGAAGTTGTAGGTGATGTTGCCGACGGTCGTGCCGCGGCCGCCGAGGACCGAGTAGCCCCAACCCATCGTCGACGCGCTCGGATGCATCATCCCGAGCCGGTGATAGGGCGCATCCCATAGCTGACTGACGCCCGACAGAGCATTGGAGCCGCCTGTCGCGACCTCGCTCACGAACGACGTTGACCAACCCATGGCCGCGACGCGATCGCGAGCGGAATAGCCCGTGTAGTACGGGCGCCCGGCGGTTTCGAAGTGCCCGCTCGTGTTGTTCGCAGAGTTGTAGTTGGCGTGGTTCTGAGCTGCCGCGACCACGCGCGCGTCCGCGGCGAGCAGCGGGGCTCCGATCGCAGACCGCATCTGGTTCGCCAGGGCCATCATGTCGTCCGACAAGGCCGCATCGGCGAGCGAAGGCGGGAGAAGCGCAACGCTCGAGACAACGAGCGTCAGGCAGGCAAGCAGAGTGCGCATCACGCGCCCGAGAAGCGTCCCATTCATCCCACTTGATTGAACGAGTCCTGGACAAAAGTCGTTATGAGAAACGAGTCCCAGGACTTTTGGCTGGGTAGGCGCCGCCCGCCCGCGGCGCACTACCTCAAGAGGGCAGAGTTACTTCTTCTTCGCCTTCTTTGCCTTCTTGGCCTTCTTCTTCGCTGGCATTTGGGTTCACCTCCTTCCCACTGTGCTAAGCAGCTCTAAAAGAGCCGCCGCTGCCTGCCCGCCAGACGACCTGTCTGGCTGGAGCGAGCGAGCCATTCTTCGAACTCTTTGCGGGGGATCCGCCAGACCCGGCCGACGCGAACCGCCGGGATCCGGGTCGGGTCAGAGTCATCCACCGCGCCGAGTCGGCGCAGGATCGTCGTGGGGTGCACGCGGAGGCGCCGCGCGACCTCGTCTGTGGTCAGAAACTCGTCGTCCACTGCGGCTCCTGCGTTGGGATGTTGTGTGAGCGTCACCTGCTGCGATGCATTTTGGCTGCGCGGACTGCAATGTCAAGCCCCCTGACGACCCGCGCAACGAGGACGAGCGCGCGCCTGAGGCGAACTCGGTTCTCGGGCTGCTTGAGCCACCGAGAAGCACCACTCGGATGCGGCAGCGGAATGAGCACGCGGTCGCCATCGATCCGACTCCTCCCCACCACATCGCTGAGCGGAGCACGTCGCCAAAGGCGTTCGATCGCGAGCGTTCCGACGAGAAGGATCACGCGCGGGCGCACGAGCTCGATCTCGGCTTCGAGCCACGGCGCGCAGAGAGCGACCTCGGTCGGAGAAGGGCGACGATCGCCAGCACCGGTCGCCGCCTTGCCGGGAAAGCATTTCGTGACCGATGTGCGATACGGAAGGTGTGCTTCATCGACCCCGGCCTGCGCGAGCCAACGCCGAAGCTCGGCGCCCGCGCGTCCGGAGAACGGCAGACCCGTCGTGAGCTCGACCGCACCGGGAGCCTGGCCGATGATCATCACGCGATCGCTCGCCTTGCCAGCCACGATCGGGAACGCCGAAGGCAGATAGCCCGCTTCGACACACTTCGTGCACGCGCGAATACGCGCGTGCAAATTCGCGAGAGCGCGTCGTCCTTCAGCGACCATTGACGGTATCGACCATCCGTTCTATCATTACGGGGTTCACCGGGGGAACGGAGACGTCGCCTGTCTGACGCGTCACCTGCAGTGATCCTCGACTGCGCCGAACTCGCATGGGCCGCCGGCTTCTTCGATGGCGAAGGCAGCACAATTGTGCATACGGACGCGTCGAAGCCGGGCTATCTCCGTCTTGAGACCCGCGTCCCTCAGTCGGGTCACGGTGCCGGAGTTCCCGCGGCTCTCGTCCGCTTCCGATCCGCTGTTGGAGGCATCGGCACTATCGTCGGTCCCGATAAGGACGACATCTACAAGTGGATGTCTCGCGGCCGGCTGGAGACCATCGCCGTCGTCGCCTTCTTGTGGACTCATCTTGGACCCGTGAAGCGAGGTCAAGCGAACGTGGCGATCCGCACTTTCCTTGGCCAGTACGAGGTCTTGGCAATCGTCCCGCGCACCGGTCGTCATGAACGCAGGGTGTTCGAGCTGCTCGGCGCATTCACCGAGAGCTCTCCGGATCCGCAGCAGCTCGACTTTGCATGGGCGGCCGGCTTCTGAACAGCGGCTATCGGAAGTGCCAAGCGAGACCCAATCACCCGCGTCATCCTGACGAAGGTCAGGA
>JANMSU010000045.1:0-1992 GCA_031389835.1 Chloroflexota bacterium | reverse complement strand
GGCCTCGCCGGACTGCCGCGCGGCGCGGTCGTGGGTACCTCCAGCCCGCGACGGGCCGCTTTCCTGCGAGCCCTGCGCGCCGACGCGCTCCCGCGTGAGATCCGCGGCAACGTCGACACGCGGCTGCGCAAGGTGCGAGACGGGGAGTACGACGCGGTCATCGTCGCGGCCGCTGGCCTGCGGAGGCTGGGCATCGCGTTCGACGAGACTGAGGCGCTCCCCATCGAGCTCTGTCCGCCGGCGCCGGGCCAGGGCGCGCTCGCGGTGCAGATCCGCGCGGGTGACGGCCAGCTGGCGACGAGACTGGCTGCGCTCGACGACACAGCGACGCGGCTAGCGGTCACCGCCGAACGCGCACTGCTGCGCGCGATGGGAGCGTCTTGCGAGATCCCGCTCGGGGCGATCGGCCGCTACACGACCGGCATCATCGAGCTCGACGCCGCCCTGGTGACGCCCGCAGGTATTCGTCGCGCCACCGAGCGCGGCCGGGATCCGTTGGAAATCGCACGGCGCGCCGCCGATGCGCTGGGGGCGACCGCGCATGTATGAGCGTCTCGCGGGAAAGACCGTCGTCCTGACGCGCGAGCCCGAGGACAACGCGGAGCTCGCTGCACGGCTGCGGGGCACCGCGGCGCGGATCGTCGAGCTCCCCTGCGTTCGCACCGAGCCGAACGACGACGCGAGCGCGCTTGTTGGAGCAATGGCCGAGCTGAGGGAGGAAGACTGCGTCGTGGTGACGAGTCGCCACGGCGCGGACGCGATCGCGCACTGCGGGCCGACCCGTGCGGCTGTAGCCGCGGTTGGCGACGCGACCGCCGCGCGGCTTCGCGAACGCGGGTTTCGCGTCGCGTTCCAGCCGAGCGTGGCGACAGGAACGGCGCTCGCGCGCGAGCTGCCGCCGCGCGCCGGGGTCGTGCTCCTCGCGCGCTCGGACCGCTCGCTGCCGGATCTCCCGGCGATCCTTCGTGAGCGCGGTTTCGTCGTGCGCGAGGTCGGCGCCTATCGCACGATCCCCGAGGCGCAGGGCGACGTTGCCGGCGTTCGCGCCCTGCTGGCGTCGGCTCGCGGAAACGTGGCTGTGCTGTTCCATTCACCCAGCGCGGTCGCTGGAATGCTCGGCGCGATCGAGGCGCCGCTCGTCGCCCGTGCGTCCATTCACGTCAGCGGTCGATCGACGATGCGCGCCGCCCGCGACGGGATCGGCGTCGACGCGGACGTATCGCTGATCGAAGAGGAGGCTGCACGTGTCGCTCACCGCTGAGCGCGCCGCTCTCGCGTATCGACGACATCACCGCCTGCGGCGGACGCCCGCGCTCCGGCGCCTCGTCGCCGAGACGCGGCTCTCGCCCGCCGCGCTGGTCCTGCCCGTGTTCGTGGATGCGCGGATCGACGCGCCTTCGCCGATCGCCTCGCTCCCGGGTCACTCCCGCTGGCCGGTCGCTCGCGTCGGCGAGATCGGCGAGCGCGCGGCGCGCGCGGGGATCGGCGGTCTGCTGCTGTTCGGTCTGCCTCAGGAGAAGGACGACAGAGGCGAGAACGCGGCCGATCCGCTCGGGCCTGTGCCCGCCGCACTCCGAGTCCTCCGCGCGCACGTGCCGGACCTCGTTCTGGTCGCCGACGTCTGCCTCTGCGAATACACCGTGCACGGCCACTGCGGTGTCCTGCGCGGCGACGCGATCGACAACGATGCGACGCTTCCGGTGCTCGCCGCCGCGGCTATCGAGTACGCCCGGGCCGGTGCGGACATCGTCGCGCCGTCCGACATGATGGACGGCCGCGTCGCCACGATCCGCGCCGCGCTCGATCGGGCCGCGTTCGCGGAGACCGCGATCCTGTCGTACGCCGCGAAGTTCGCCAGCGCGTATTACGGTCCCTTCCGCGAGGCCGCGGACTGCGCTCCGTCGTTAGGCGACCGGACGGCGTATCAGATGGACCCGCCGAACGCGCGCGAGGCGCTCGCGGAGATGTCGACCGATCTGGACGAGGGAGCGG
>JANMSU010000003.1:0-4241 GCA_031389835.1 Chloroflexota bacterium | reverse complement strand
GCGCTCGACCCGGAGGACGAGCGACGGCGTATCGACGCGCGGATCGGCCTCGGGTGAGAGCACCGTGATCACCGCGTCGGCCACGTGCACGCGCTGCCCGGCGCGCACGACGTGCCTCGCGGCGCGAGCGCGAGCGATCGCCGCGGACCAAAGATCGGTCAGTGGACCCGGATTCAGGCCGGCAGGCTCGAGCGTCATCCCGACCTCATAGCGGTCGAGCGCCGCAAGGAGACCCGCGCCATGGTCGAGGTGCGCGTGCGTCAGAACGATGACGTCGATGCGACGCCGCCAAGGTGGCAGGCTCGCGCCCAGCTGCTCCATGAGACGCGCGGGATCGGGGCCGCCGTCGATGAAGACCGTCGCTCCGCCAAGCTCCAAGAGATAGCTATCGCCCTGACCGACATCGAGCGCGCGTACGCGGACCTCAGGATCCGCGCCCGGCCACGCGAGCGCAACGGCGACGACGAGCGCGGGCACGGCGAGCAGCGCGCGCGGCGCCGCGAACGATGGCCGCGCGATCGTCGGAAGACGCGGCCAACGGATCATCGGCGCGCCGCGCGCCACCGCGACGAGCGCTAGCGCCACGACGGCGCCTGTGACCGGCCCGGATGGCACGCTGATCGCCGCGAGCGGCAACGCGGCGAAGGTCTCGACCACGCTACGCAGCGCGAGCGCGCACCCGTACGCCATGAGCGCCACCGGACGCGCAAGGTCTGTCGAGAGCGCTCCGATGACGCTGGCCGCGGCGCCGGTCAGCATGAGAGGCGGGAACAGCGGAACGGCAACAAGATTCGCGATCGGCGAGACGAGCGACACGCGGCCAAAGGCGGCGGCGACCACAGGGAGCGTCGGTGCGCTGGCGGCGAGCGTCGTCGCGAGCCCTTCGCGGAGCGGCCCGGGCAGCGGTGCGAAACGCGCGGCGAGCGGCGCCTGCCAAAGAACGAGGCCCGCGGTCGCCGCCGCGGAGAGGATGAAACCGAGGTCCGCGATGGCCTCGGGATCGGCGAACAGCATCGCCGTCACCGCGACACACAGCGCGTTCGCCGTCGCCGCGCGCCGGCCGGATGCGAGGCCGCACGAAGCGACGGACGCCATGAGCGCGGCGCGCATCACGCTGGGCGCGAGACCGACGAGCACGCTGTACATCACGATCGCGCCGACGGTCGCGATCGCGCGCGTCATCGGTCGCGCGCGCCCGCGGAGCGCGAGCGCGACGGCGGCTCCGACGAGAGTCATGTTGAATCCGGAGATCGCGAGCAGATGCGTGGTACCGCTTACGGCGAACGCGTCGGCGAGATGGCGTGAGACGCTCGCGCGCTCGCCGAGAACGATCCCGAGGAGGATGCCGCTTTCGGGCTCCGGCACGAGCGCGCGCAGCGGACGCGCGAGATCGGCGCGCAGCGCATCCAAGGAGAGGAGCTGCGCGAGATCCAGACCGGGCACGGGACCGAGCACCAGGCGCAGCGAAACACCGACGGCGGAGGCGCACGCGCACGCCCAGAGAGATCGACGGGGCCCATCGGCGCTCGCGAGGGCGAGTCCAGCGCACACCACAGCGCTCATCGCGCCGAGTGCGAAAGCGAGCGGGACCATGACCTGCGCCGCCAGTGCGATGGTCGCCGCGAGGAGCGCGGAGGGCAGGAGGGGCGCGAGCAGGATCACGCTCAACGGAGAGAGCTACCGCGTCGTCACGAGGTCGCGGATATCGGAGAGGACACGCGCGCTCACGAGCCCGCGCGTTTGCAGCTCCTCGACCTTGGTGAACGCCCTCGTCTCGCGCGCACGAACGATGCGCGCGGCCGTGCTCGGCCCGATGCCCGGCAGCGACTCGAGCTCCGCGGTGGTGGCCTGGTTGATGTCGACCTTGCGCTCCGAGCCGCTCCCGACGCTTCCGGCCGGCGGTACCTCGCCGTGGCGCGGGACGTACACACGCGCTCCATCACGCAGCGCGGCCGCCTTGTTTAGTGCGGCAGGGTCGGCGTCCGGTGTGGTTCCTCCCGCCGCGGCCAGCGCATCCGCGACCCGTGCGCCAGAAGCCAGCCGGACGACGCCGGGTCGCGCGACAGCGCCTTCGACATCGACCACGATGAGCGGCGGCGCGGTCGGCTCGGGCGTGGCCGCGACGACCTCGATCGGGACCGGAGCGGGCGTTCGCGCGCGCACGACGAAGACAAGCGCGCCGGCGGCGACAGCGAGTACGACGGCGTAGATGACTGGCCGGGGCATGGCCCGAGCGTGACCGCACCGCCACGTCGTGGGAAGCCCTAGCGACCTCGTGGCCGTCGCACGTTCGTGTGACGAAGCCAACTAAAACGCGGGACCGCGTATCGGTGCGGGGCTAGACGATCCCGCGCGCCGCCCAAGCGATGCTCTCGAGCCCGAATGGCGCAGGCGGAAGGAGCTCCTGGCAGCGCGCACGCACTCGTGCCCTCTGAGTCGTGTCCAGCTTCTGGAAGAGCGCCCCGGCTGGACCTACGCCGAACCCGAACGGCTCCCACCATGCGTCGAAGCTCGTGTACTCGACGCGCGATCTCACCACCCGATCCTCGACATGACGCAGGCCGCAGGCCTCGAAGAGCTCCACCAGATGTCCTTCGCGGGCGCCGGCCAGAGCAGACTCGTCCCGGGCATCAAGACCGAGCTCATTGACCGCGCGCCAGAAGGTGGACACCGGCGTACGTCCACCAGCGTGATCCCAGACGCATCCCGCAACGACGCCCTCACGTCGCGTGACTCGCACCATCTCGCGTAAGCCTGCCCCAGGATCGGCCATGAGGTGAATGACGAGCTGCGCGAGCGCCGCGTTGAAGACGCCGTTGTCGTAGGGAAGCGCCTCCGCCGCAGCGAGTCGAACGTCGATCTCCGGATGACGCACACGCGCCGCGGCGACGAATGACTCGGACGGATCGACAGCCGCCACAGACCCAGCTCCAAGCCGCATGACCAGCTCCGTCGTGAGCGCGCCCGGGCCGCAGCCGACGTCCAGCACGCGATCCCCCACCTTCAGTCCCGCGAAGTCGAGCAGCTGAGGGGCGAGCTGCCGAGAATGCAGACCCATGAATCGGTCGTACGCCTCTGCGGGAACATCAAAGCTCACGCGGCGACTCTAGCGAGGAACGAGCCGACTAGTTCGCGCGACGGCGCTCCCCGGGCGGCTGCATCTGCACGATCGACACGGGAAGATCGCCGACGGGCTGACCATCGACGGCGAGCTCGAAGCGGTGCGTCCCGTAGGTCGTGAAGCTCATGTTGTTGAGCTCGACGATGACGTTCACGTCCTGTCCCGCGACGGCGTGAACGGAGATCTCCGGCGGGTTCGGCATCGACTGCTGGCCGTCGGGACGAAGGAGGCGCACGACGACGGTGTGCGCGCCGACGTCGAGTCCGAGGATCGCGACGAGGAACATCCGCGGATGCTGCGCGGGCAGGCCGCTCACGCTGATGTTCCGGAAGATGCCCATCAGGCTCACCTTGCCGTCCTGTCCCACGAGCGCGTGATCGCAGAGCGCGCCAAGCCGGATCTCCCCACTCATGACGTCACGATACTCACAATGCGATCGGCCACGACGATGACCTTCGCCGGAGCCGTCCCGTTCAGCGCCGCCTGCACCTTGGCGCTCGCCAGCGCCTTGCTCCGCACGTCGCCCTCGGGCAGGCCCGCGGGCATCTGGATGCGATCACGGACCTTGCCGTTGACTTGAACGACGATCGTGACCTCGCGCGGCGCGGCGACCGCCTCGTCGAACTCGGGCCAGCGCTGCTGGTGGACCGAGCCGGTTCCGCCGCGACGGTGCCACAGCTCCTCGGTCATATGCGGCGCGAAGGGGGCCAGCAGGAGGATCAGCGTCGCGACGCCTTCGTTGCGACTTGTGCCGTTCGAGTGCTGCAGGGTGTTGGTGAGCTCCATCATCGTCGCGACCGCGGTGTTGAAGTGCTCGACGCTCAGGTCCTCGGTGACCTTCTTGATGGTCCGCTGGACCGCACCGTCGACATCGGCGTCGCGTGGGCCGGCCGGCTCGGCATCGGTCAGTGCGAGCTCCCACACGCGTCGCAGGAAGCGGTGAACGCCTTCGATGCCGGATGCATCCCAGTCCGCACCGTCGACCCACGGCCCCATGAACATCATGAACAGGCGCAGCGTGTCGGCGCCGTAGCGCTTGACGTATTCGTCCGGCGTCTGCACGTTGCCGCGCGACTTGGACATCTTGCGGCCTTTGAAGACGATCGTGCCCTGATAGCGG
>JANMSU010000464.1:0-9877 GCA_031389835.1 Chloroflexota bacterium | reverse complement strand
CCGATGACGATCCCCTTCTGAGACTCCCGTTCCAGGATGATGGCGGCGCTGATGGCAACTACTCCGTTGGGCCGCTCGGTGGATCTCTTTGGTGCTGCGCGGTCGTCGCGTGTATATCGCCGACGGCCAACACCGCTACGAGACGGCCCTCAACTATCTCGCCGAGCTTGGCGACGTGGGGCCGAACTCCCCGGAGCGATACACGCTCGCGTTCCTCTGCGCGCTGGAGGATCCCGGCCTGCGCATCTTCGCCACGCATCGGATCGTGCGCGGCGGAGATGACGCGCTCGAATCCGCGATCGCGCGCTCGTTCGACGTCGCGGAGATCGACCGCGGCGCGCTTGGTGACATCCAGCCCGGGATCGTCGTCGCTCGTGGCGGCTCGTTCCGTTCGCTGACGCTGCGCTCTACGACCGATCTGACCAGCTTGCCCTCCGCGTGGCGGACGCTGCCGGTCGCGCTCGCCGAGGAGCTGCTCGTGAAGCCCGCGCAGGCGGCCGGAGCGGAGATCGCGTACGAACACGACACGGAGCGCGTTATCGCCGCGGGGACCGCGATCCTGCTGCGCGCCGTGGATCCGCCGACGCTGCGACGGGTCGCGGACGCAGGCGAGAAGCTCCCGCAGAAGACGACGTACTTCTTTCCGAAAGTCCCCGCTGGGCTGGTGGTGCGGACGCTCGACCCCTAGCGCGGCTCAGCGGTGAGCGAAGCGCCGACGCCGATGAAGCTGAGCAGTGCGAAGAGCGTCACGAGCACGAGCGCGCTGGCGGGTTCCCCTCTAAGCGGCCCGTCCCAGCGCTCGGTAGCGCAGCAGTGCCTCGCGCGCCTGGGCGCGCTTCACGGGGCCCAGCCATCGCCAAAGCGTGGCGGTGGCGACCTGGACATCTTCGAAAGCGTTCGCACACCAGACGTATTGAGGCAGTTTCGACCATGGGTTGGGCAGCATCCGCGGGCCCCGCAGTGAACCTACTCCCATGACGCGTGCCACTCGCGACAGCGTCGTAGGCAACTCGCCGGCACTCGCCTGCGCGATGGATATTTCGATCGTCCGTCTACCGGGTACGCCGTTAGCGCCAATGTAGCCTTCGCCATCGAAGAACCCGGCGACCCACGCCAACTCGGTCGTCCTGTTCAGTTCAGCGAGTGCTGTGCTACCACACCCGGGCGGCATCACTCGACCTGAACCCTCAGTCGCTCGTTGAAGCTGCGCGCGCTTCCAGTCGCTCAACCATGGCCAGAGCAACGTCATTACTTCGTCGAATGTGGCGTGTTTCCTTGTAGTCCAATGAAAGAGTCGTTCCCGGTACGGACCAGTGATGTTGCCTCTTCCGCCGACAGCCCGTTGGAAACGTAGGAGCGTTTCGGGGATCTGATCACGTCCGGCCTGATAGACCGCCATCTGACGTTCGCGGCTCGGGCGACCCAGGCGTTTGGATGATGACGCAGTCCCTTCGGCGTCGAAGAAACCAGCGGCCCACGCGACCTCATCGGTCTCCATCTACAACCGATATCGGTAGCGCCTTGCGGGGAGGGCGGGATTCGAACCCGCGGAACCGGAAAACACCGGTTCGGGGGATTAGCAATCCCCTGCACTCGACCGAACTATGCGACCTCCCCCGAGGTCTGTCGATGCGGCAAGTCTATTCGCTCTCTCGCTAGCATCAACTTCATGTCCGACGATCGCATCCTCGCGATCGACATCGGCGCGGGCACGATGGACGTCCTCCTCTACGACCCCGCGCAGCCCATGGAGAACGCCGTCCAGCTCGTCCTGCCGTCCGCGACGGCGATCGCGGGCAGAAAGATCGCGGCAGCGCGCGACGCCGGGCGCGACGTCTTCCTTCACGGCAACCTGATGGGCGGCTATCACACGACGAACGCCGTTTGGCGCCACCTCGAGTCGGGCCTGCGCGTGTACGCCACCGAGCGTGCTGCGGGCACCATTCACGACGACCTCGATCTCCTGCGGGGCCGCGGAATCGTCATCACCGACGACGCGCCGAAGGATGCCGTCGCGATCGAGCTGCGCGACCTGGACCTCCCCCGCCTCGCCGGGGCGCTCGCACCGTACGACGTCACTCTGCCGCAGACGATCGCCGTCGCGGCGCAGGATCATGGCTTCTCGCCGAAGCACTCCAACCGGCTGTTCCGCTTCGAGCATTGGCGCCGTCTGCTGACGCCGGGCAGCACGCTCGCCGATCACATCTGGCGCGAGCCGCCCGAATACATGACCCGGCTGCGCGCGATTCAGGTCGATGCGCCCGGCGCGATCGTCGCCGACACCGGGCCGGCGGCTGTGCTCGGCGCGCTCGAAGACGATCTCGTCGGGCAGGCGTCGCAGCTCGGTGCGTGCATCGTGAACGTCGGCAACCAGCACACGCTCGGCCTCCTCGTCCGCGGCGAGGAGCTCTTCGGCGTGATGGAGCACCACACCGAGTCGATGGACACGAAGAAGCTGGACCGGCTGATCGCGCGTCTCGTCACCGGCAAGATCACGCACGACGAGGTCTATGGCGATGACGGCCACGGCGCGCTCGTGCTCGACGAACGCTACCAGGGCGCCGGGCCGTTCTCGTTCGTGGCGGTCACGGGTCCAAATCGCGCGATGGCCGCACCGCTGGGCTGGTACTTCGCGGCGCCGCACGGCGCGATGATGCTGTCGGGTTGCTTTGGCCTCGTTCGCGGGGTACAGCGTCTGCGACAATCAGAGGCAGCGGTCGCGCGTGGAGGAGTGGCAGGGTGAAGCAGTTCATCGGGAACCGTTCGGGCAATCCGGCATTGAAGGAGTCCACGTTCCGCGGGCTCCCGGTCGCCGCCGAGGGCGAGGGCATGACGATCGAGGGAACGGTCAACAAGACCTACGTCCTGTTCCTTCTGCTCATCGTCGGGGTCGCCGGCGCGGTCGTCGCGGAAGAGAGCGCGCTCTATGGCCTGATGATGCTGGGCGCCATCGGCGGGCTCATCACCGCGCTCGTGACCGTCTTTCGCAAGCAGTGGGCGCCGATCACGGCGCCGATCTACGCGCTGCTCGAAGGCCTCTTCGTCGGTGCGATCTCGCTGGTGATGGAGGCCGCCTATCCGGGGATCGTGCTCCCGGCGGTGTCGCTCACGTTCGGCACGCTGTTCGCGCTGCTCGCCGCATACCGGACGGGTCTCATCAAGGCCACCGAGAACTTCAAGCTCGGTGTAGCCGCGGCCACCGGCGCGATCTTCGTCGTCTACATCGCGCAGTTCGTCCTGGGTATCGTCGGCGTGCAGGTCGGCTTCCTGCACGAAGCTATCTTCGGCGCCGGCTGGCTCGGGATCGGCGTCAGCGTCGTCGTCATCATCGTCGCCGCGCTCAACCTCGTGCTCGACTTCGATTTCATCGAGCAGGGCGCCGGGGCGAGCGCGCCGAAATACATGGAGTGGTACGGCGCGTTCGGGCTGCTCGTCACGCTGATCTGGCTGTACCTCGAGATCCTGCGTCTGCTGGCGAAGCTCCGCAGCCGCTAACTCACCGGGAGCCAGTACGCGATGAATAAACAGGAGCCCCGCACTTGGCGGGGCTCCTGTCTTGTCCGAAAGGTGCCGGACGGATCTAGATCACTTGGGTAGGAACTGACGCAGCCACGGGTCTGCGAAATAGATCGCGAATGCGATCGTTGCCGCCCACATCGGCCAGCTGACATCCTTGCTCTTGCCAGCCGCGAGCTTGAGCAGCGAGTACGCGATGAATCCGGCGCCGACACCATTCGTGATCGAGTACGTGAGGGGCATCACGAAGAGAGTGAGGAGCACCGCGAAGCCTGTTGCGAAGTCGATGTTGCCGACCTTGCTGAGGTCGAGGATCGGTCGGAACATGAACCAGCCGATCAGCATCAGCGCCGGCGCGGTCGCCTGCGGTGGCACGATGCCGGCGATCGGTGCGAGGAAGACCGACACGAGGAAGAGCGCCGCGGTCACGAGGCTCGCAAGCCCCGTTTTCGCGCCTTCGGCGACACCCGCGCCGGACTCGATGTATGTCGTGTTGCTCGAGGTACCGAAGATCCCGCCGAAGAACGCGCCCAGTGAATCGACCCAGAAGACTCGGTCGGCACGCTCGATGGTCCCGTCCTTCTTGAGCCAACCGCCTTCAGAGGCCACCGACACGACGGTGCCGGCGGTGTCGAAGAAATCGGACAGCATGAGGGCGAAGACGGTGAGAATGGCCACGAAGAATCCGAGCCTGAAGACTTCGAGGAGCGCGATGCCGTTGGGTCCGCTGGTGAACACCGCGCCGATCGTCGAGAAGTCCGGCGTGGCGAGCAACGACTGTGGCATGACGGCGACACCGGGGAGCGCCCCGTAGGTGGCTCCAGCCGTCGCCGCGTTGACCAGTACCCCGATGACGGTGGCGCCGATGATCCCAAGGATCAGAGCGCCTTTGACGTTTCGGGCGTAGAGGAACGACGTCACGAGCAGTCCGCCAAGCGTCACGATGGCCGTGCCGCTCGCGAGATTGCCAAGGCCGATCGGGTTGGACGGGCTGCCTGTCGCCACTGCTAGCCCGCCGTTGAACACGCCGATCGCGAAGATGAATGCGCCGATCCCAGCGCCGATGCCGAGCTTGATCGGGATTGGCACCGCGTCGAGCAGCGTGCGGCGAATGCCGAGCGCCATCGCGATGCAGATGACAAGACCTTCGAGGACGACGACGCCCATCGCGCCCTGCCATGAGAGACCGGCCCCTTGGACGAGACCGAAGGCCACGACCGCGTTGATACCCAGTCCCGCCGCGCCCGCGTACGGATAGTTCGCGTAGAGCGCCATGCCGCCGGTGAAGAGCGCGGCCATGAGCGCGGTCGCCGCGACCACCGCGGGAAACGGGATGCCGGCTGTCGAGAGAATGACGGCGTTCACCACGAGGATGTAGGACATGACGAGGTAGTTGGTGACACCACCTCGGATCTCTGTACCGATCGTGGACCCGGACGCGCGGACTTTGAATTGCCGCTCGATCCAGTCCTGGCCGCCGGTGGCGGCGGCCGTACGTGCTGCCATGAGAATCCCCTCCCTAAATCCGCTAACGCTGCGCGAGTGCTAAGGCGACGCACCTCCTCAGTGCATTCGCTCACACCGGCGCGTGCTACGGGCCGCCATCGGGAGGAAGCGGTCGGCGGTCTGTACCGCGCGGATTCTAGCGGTGCGGCTCGGCCGGTAGGCTTCCTGCGATGGCACGACGAGAAGAGCGCCGCCTGGTCACGTGCCTCTTCATCGACGTCGTCGGCTCGACCGAGCTGACCGTTTCGCTCGGCCCCGAGCGCCTCAAGGCCTCTCTCGATGCAGCGTTCGCCGCCCTACGCGGTCTCATCGAGCGGGAGGGCGGGACGGTCGAGAAATACGTCGGCGACGCGATCTACGCCATCTTCGGCTCGCCGGTCGCGCACTCAGACGATCCCGTGCGTGCGCTGCGCGCCGCGGCTGGCGCGCGCGACTGGGCACTCTCGCGCGCGAGCTCGGACATCCCATTCGCGGTCCGTGTCGGTGTCGAGACGGGCGAGGCGATCGTCGACCTGGCAGCAGCGGAGACGACGCGTCAGCAGCTAAGCGTCGGCGCGGTCGTTAACATCGCCGCGCGGCTGCAGCAGCGCGCCGAACCGGGCCAGGTGCTCGTCGGGCCAGTTGCGCGCGAGGCGGCGTCCGATGCCGCGACCTTCACGCCCCTCGGGAAGGTGGAGCTCAAAGGCATCGGCCGGCTCGAGGTCAACGAGCTGCGCGATGTCCCCGGCAGCACCCGCAGAGACCTGCCGTTCGTGGGCCGCGACGGCGAGCTGGAGCTCCTGCGTGTCGCATACGGCCGCGCCGAGCGGGGCCGGTCTGTCTTCGCGCTCGTCAGCGGTCCGCCTGGCCAGGGGAAGACCCGGCTGGTACGTGAGTTCGTCGCGAGCCTTGGCGCGATCGAGCTGGCGCAGGCGCGCTGCCGGCCCGGCGGCGAGGTCGGCACGCTCGCCCCTATTCGCGAGCTCCTGCTGGGGACGCGCGCCGATGACGAGCTCGAGGACGTGGTCGCTGCGGCGGTCGAGGAGCGCGACGAGCGCGCTCGCGTCACCGAGGTGCTCGCGCATTCCGCGGGGCTGCGCAGCAGCGCCCTGCTCACGGCGCTCGGCACCGATGAGCGTAGCGACGAGATCGTCAATGCGTGGACGCGCTACCTGCGCGGCCTCGCGGCCCGCGGCACGGTCGTCTTGTGGATCGAGGACGTTCACTGGGCGGCGCCCGACGTCGTGCGCCTCGTCGACCGCATCAGCCGCTCCGGTGTCCCGGTGCTCGTGATCGCGACCGCGCGGCCCGAGTTCGCGGAGGCGGCTGGCATTCGTCCGAGCGGCGACCGGTTCTTCATCGAGCTCGAGGGACTGGACGACGAAGAGGCCCGCGAGCTCGCGCGTCACGCGGGCTCGGCCGGCCGCCCGGTGGAGCGCGCGGGAGGCAACCCCCTGTTCATCGTCGAGCTGGCGCGAGGGGCATCGGATGAGCTGCCGGTCACGCTGCAAGGGGCGCTCGGCGCGCGCCTCGACGAGCTCGATCCCGCCGAGCGGGCGGTGCTCGCCCACGGAGCGGTCGTGGGCGAAACGTTCGAGGCGGAAGATGCAGCGGTGTTGGCGGGCCGTGATCCCGCGGCGACGAGCCGTTCCCGTCGCCGGCTCGTCGACCACCACTACCTCGACCAGGTGGACCGTCGGTTTCGCTTCCATCACACGCTCCGGCGCGACGTCGCGTACGGACGCCTGCTCCTGGCCGACCGGATGCGGCTGCACGCGCGCTACGCGCGCGAGAGGGCGCATCCCGAAGACGCCGAGGTGCTCGCGCATCACTGGTGGGCCGCGCTGCGACCGCCCGACGCCAATTGGGTCTGGGAGAACGAGCCGCAGCTCCCGGCAATGCGGCGAGAGGGCCACCTCGCCCATCTCGCCGCGGGGCGCCGGCATGTCGCGCTGTTCGCGGTCGATCGGGCGACGGAGCTGCTCCAGCGTGCGCTCGCGCTGGCGCAGAACGCGAGCGAGCGCGCGGTCGCGGAGCACTCGCTCGGCGACGCGTATGCCGCCACGTATCTCGCGGACGAGTCTTGGGAGCACTACCGGTCAGCGCGGGCCGCTTACCGCGAGGCGGGCGCCGTTCCGGCCAACTTCTATCCCGCGCCGCTGAAGATCCGCACGCGCTGGGGCGCGTTCCACCAGTACCCGGACGCCGCCGAGATCAGCGCGCTCATCGACGAGGCGGAGGCGGCCGCACGCGCCAGCGGCGATCGCCGCCTCGTCGCGATCGCGCTGGTGAACCGCTCGCTCCGGCGGGACCTCACGAGCGACACGATGTACGACGCCGGCGTGCTCGACGAGGCGGTCGTCGAGGCGGAGGCGAGTGGTGATCCTGCGACGCAGCGGCAGGTGCTGGGATACCTTTTCGACGACGCCGCGCAGCGTTGCGACGTGGCCGAGTCTGAGCGCCTGCTCGAGCGCATCGCGCGCCTCAGGATCGTCGACAGCGAGGTCGACCAGCTCGAGCTGCTCAATGCCCGCGCATCGATCGCCTTCGTGCGCGGCGATGTCGCCGCACTCGAGAAGATCGCGGTCCAGGCGGCGTCCCTGGCCCGTCCAATGGGGCCGCACCTGCGCTCGCACGCAGCGCTCCTCGCGGGATTCGCGGCGCTGGTGCGGGGCGACTGGGACGTGCTCGAGGGCGGGGCGGCCCGCGTCGCGCGTCTCATATCGGAGTCGTCCGGAACGAAGTTCTGCTCGATGGCCGCACTGGTGCTGGCGTACGGCGGGCTCGCGCACGGGGCGCGGGGCAGGATGGAGGAGGCGCGGGCGCAGGTCAGGCAGATCGACGCGCTGGGCCTGCCCCCCCTTCAGCTGCCGCGGATGGCGCGGGCCCTCGCGTTGCTGTTCAGCGGCGAGCCGCTCGCGGAGCTGCCGCCGGATCCGGGGCTCGACGCGTGTACTGAGTGGGCGCTGGTCGCCATCGTCCGACGCCGTCACGCCGACGCGGAGCGGCTCGCCGAACGCATGGCGGCGACCGCGGCCACGGGCGGACGTGGGTATGCCGCGATAGCTGAGGCGGTGCGCGAAGAGCTCGCGCATGACGCCGGCGGACCCGAGCCGCGTCACGCGGCGCTCCGCCAGATCGGTTACACAGGCTTAAGCCAGCTGCTGCGTCGACGCGTTGACGCGGAGTACTGAACCAGACCGCGGTGCCGCCGACTTTCCGGTGCTGCGCGGCAACGCTGGTCACGGTGATCGGAACGGATACCGAGCCGCTCGATCAGCGGCTTAGGTCAGCTGCACATCTGCGGAGGGGGTGGGATTCGAACCCACGGAAGCCTTGCGACTTCAGCGGTTTTCAAGACCGCCGCATTCGACCACTCTGCCACCCCTCCGAGGCAATAAGTATGGGCTCTTTGGTGATCATGGGACGGCCGAAAAGGACCCTATGACAGCGCGAAGCCGCTAGGGAAGAAGGTGACGGAGAGTCCGCAGCCGCCTTGTACCTGCGCCGGAAGATTCGCGTGCGTCTGGAGCTATCCAGCGATCGTCGCAAGAGCCGGCCGGCCGATGAGTCGGGCGATGTGGAGCTCCGCCATCAGCAACGACGCAGCTGCGAGGCGAATGATGTCGCGATTCACTTGGCCGGATGAGGCCGTCTTGTGCGGTCAGTGAACATTTCTGCGTCCTCGACCATGAGGTCGAACCTCGGGCTCCTGTCATCACGATCGCGTCGCGCTCACGATGGCGGCGTGCTCAGATCGCCCCCTGCTTGCCATGCCGCGATCTGGGCGCGAGAGCGGAAACCGAGTTTGCTCAAGATGCGCTCGACATGCCCCTCCGCCGTGCGCTCACTGATCACAAGCTTCTCACCGATCTGTTTGTTGGACAGGCCACTTGCGACCATGACGGCGACCTCGCGTTCTCGCGCGGTCAGCTGGAAGTGCGCGTCAGGCTCCCGCGGCGCGGCCTCCGCGGCGGAATCCCGCGGGAAGATCAGGCCCTGACCGATCGCCCAACTCTCGAGCTGACCCAGGTACCACACTGCTTTCGCCTTACGCCAGTACGGGAGGATCGCCGCGAGTTCTGTCTGGGCAGCCTCGCGATCGCCGACGCCGTTTCGCCGGAGCAAGAGCTCGATCCGCCGACGCCGCGCAACCGTCTCCGCGAAGACCAACGACCGCTGAAAGAGCTCGGCACTCTCCCCGAGGAGTGAGATCGCAATGTCGAGATCCCCTTCCGTCGCGCCGCGCTCCGCGTTGGCAAATGCTCGTCCGGCACGCGCCGCCACGCGTCCAGTGCCGATCGCGTCTGCGAGGGCGACCGCGATCCAGCGATCGCGCGCGACGCTGTCTTCCAGCGCGATGGCGGCGGCGAGGGCACACACCGCGGATCCGTCGATCTCCGGAGCCGGAAAGCGACCCCGCCCGATGTCGACCGCGATACCGTCGAGTTGCTCGAGTGTGGCGCGAGCGTCGCCGGCCAGTAGCGTCACGTCGCTCAGTCTGCTGACGAGGAAGACCTTGTGACTCGCGCTCGCGTCACGGAGCGCACGGCGCGGCGTATCGAGGAGCGGCAGCGACGGCTCCGGACCCACACGGCCGACAAGGATGAGTGCCTCCAGTATCTGAAGCTGGGCGGTCCAGACGGTTTCACCACGTGTTTCCTGTGCGAGCTTGAGCGCCGCGTCCCAGTCGCCACGAGCGAACACGTAGAACGCCTCGTCGGCGAGGACCACATCGTTGCGGTAACCGTGCCGGCGCGCGTAAGCGAACATCTCCTGGTACATCGGAGCCACTTCCAGTGCGGAAGATCCGGTCGCATACAGCGATATCCAGAGGTTGTGGTACCCGCGCATCGCGACGTCGACCAGGTCATGC